>JACJXQ010000008.1:3016721-3318394 GCA_020636495.1 Chitinophagales bacterium
GCGCGAAATATCATTCGTCCTTTCCAATGTCGATCCGGGAGGTGTCTGGATAATAGCATATATCATACCCTGATCTTCTGCGGGAATGAAACCGGATGGCAGCACTTCGGTAGTAGCCCAGATACCGGCACAAAACACTATCAATAACCCAAATGTCAATACCCTTCTGTTTACGATCAGCCTTAAAAAACCTGCGTACTTGCCGGTTACCTTATCAAAACCTCGGTTGAAACTATCGATAAACCTGTTCATGATAGTTTTCTTCCTCGGCTGTCCATGTGTATTCTTCAATATCATAGCACATAATACAGGGGTAAGTGTCAGGGCTACAAGACCGGAAATAACAATAGCGGTAGCCATGGTTATCGCAAACTGCCTGTAGAATATACCAACCGGTCCTGTCATGAAAGAGACAGGAATGAATACTGCCGTCATCAACAGGGTAATGGCTATTACTGCTCCGCTTATTTCCCGCAACACTTTCTTGACCGCATTATATGGAGACAAATGTTCTTCTTCCATTTTGGCGTGGACCGCCTCAACGACGACTATCGCATCATCTACCACCACACCTATGGCCAATACAAGTGCGAACAATGTTATGAGGTTGATCGTGAGCCCGAATAGCTGCATAAAAATGAATGCACCTATCAACGATACCGGTACAGCCAACGTAGGTATCAGCGTGGAACGCCAGTCTCCGAGGAAGATAAACACCACTATTGCAACTAATACAAATGCCTCGAAAAGCGTATGTACCACTTTGTCGATGGACGCATCCAGGAAGTGCGATACGTCATAGCTGATCTCATAATCCATACCAGGAGGGAATGAGCTTTCCTTTATCTCCTCCAGTTTATCTTTAAGGCGTTCAATAACCTCGCTAGCGTTACTACCATAGTTCTGTTTCAAAACTATAGCCGCCGACGGGTGACCGTCCATATTCGAATATATATCGTAGAACTCACTACCTAGTTCCACATCAGCAATATCTTTCAGATAGAGAATCTCCCCATCCGGGTTTGCACGGATAATCACATTCTTATACTGCTCGGGTTCATTATATCGTCCCTGGTATGTTAGTACATACTCGAGAGCCTGAGAACGCTGACCATCACTTCTACCTATCCTACCCGGAGAGCCGATCACACTTTGTTCTCCCAGTGCGGTCATTACCTCATCAGTAGATACATTATATGCCCGCATCCTGTCAGGCTTCAGCCATATACGCATGGCAAAGTTCCTGCTACCAAGTATCTGTGCAAATGCAACTCCATTTACCCTTTGCAGCTCTCGCAACAGGTTAACACTGGCAAAGTTGTACAGGAATTTTTCGTTGGCGAGCGTGTCTTTACTATACAGGTTTACATACATCAGCATGTTGGGCTGAATACGGTTTACGATTATACCCTCACGCTGCACCAATGGCGGCAGCCTGTTGATCACCTGTTCAATACGATTCTTTACGTTAACGACCGCAATATTAGGGTCGGCATCAAGGTTAAATACTACCTGTATCGTTGCTTCACCTGCACTGGTGGCATCCGACGTCATATACCTCATACCCGGAACACCATTGATGGATTTTTCCAGCGGAATGAGTACAGAGTTCACCAATACATTCGCACTGGCTCCCGGGTAAGCAATACTTACTACTACCATAGGAGGTGCAATGGATGGGAATTGTGATTTGGGCAGACTGACCATGCCCAGTATACCCATAAATATTATGACGAGCGATATCGAGATAGCAAGTACCGGCCTATGTATGAATTTGCTAAACATCTTCTTGCTTTTTCTGAATACTGATTATTCTGTAAATAATTTTAAATGTGACATTACCGACCTCGGCTCCTCGTACTTGTAGGATATTTTTTCTCCATCCCGTACCTTACGCAAGCCTTCCAGCAGTATTTTGTCATTATCGTTCAATCCTTCGGTCACGGCATATAAGTCCTGCATATCGGTACCGATTGTTATCTGCCTTTGCCTTACTACATTATTCTTGTCTATTACATAAACATATTTCCTGTCCAGTATCTCGAAAGTTGCTTTTTGAGGAATAAGAAGAGCATGCTTGAGCGGAACGGGTAGCAGAATATTACCTGTTTCGCCATGGCGCAGCAAACCATCCGGGTTGGGGAATGTAGCCCTGAAAGCGATGTTACCTGTTTCATTATTAAAATCTGCCTCGATCACATCCACAACGCCTGATTTTTCAAACACTTCGTTGTTGGCCATTAACAGGTTAACCTTTTGCAGGCTGTCATTTTTTATCTTGGATTTATAATCCAGGTACTCAGGTTCAGGTACATTGAAATATACCCACATCTTGCTGTTGTCAGACAAAGTGGTGAGCAGGTCCCCCTCGTCAACCAGGCTTCCCAGTTTCAGGTAGAAATGGTCGATGATACCGTCAAATGGCGCTCGTATCTCTGTAAACTGCAGATGCACCTGTGTCAGTGCCAGTTCAGCTTTGGCTTTTTCATATTTCGCCTTCGCCATAGCGAGCTCATTAGGCGCAACTACATTTTTATCAGCCAGGCTCTGCGTATTCTGCAGTTCTATTTCGGCAACTTTGGCCTCAGCCTGTGCACGTTGCATTTCGGCCTCGTATATTTTCGGCATGATACGGAACAGCAACTGTCCCTCTTTTACAAACTGTCCCTCGTCAATATAGATATTCTGCAAGTACCCTTTTTCCAGCGCACGCAATTCAATATGGCGTATGGACCGTATCTGGCACACATATTCTTTGACAATAGACGTATCTGTTCTCAATGTACTGGTAACTAAGAATTGGGTCTTCTCTTCCTTTTCTTTTTTACCTGACTTACAACTCGTTTGGCTCAACATCGCGCAAAAGCCTATGAAGATGAGAGCGCTCTTCACGATTAATTTGTTTTTCAACACAGTATGATTATTTAATTTATTTTTATTTGTCAGCATGTGACGATACACGCTTAAGCATTCTTAATCTGAATGATTGCAAACCGTAATTAACGGGACATTATTATGGAAGAACAGGCTATATGTAGCACAAGCCTGAAATAGACAGGGTATCAGACCCTGAAAACACGAAGAGTAATATACCTGTCCGTAGCGTAAAAAGAAAGGTGTTTACGAGACTGTAAGCATTCCGTGCTGATATTGTATGAATTTCCTTGTACAGGAGGGTAATATGTAGTAAAATAATCGTTCCTGGCAACTTGCTTCTTGATCGTGCCTACTTCCTGTATCTCATCCTCATTCTCCTCGGCTACTATCCTGTAAAATCTTTTGAATGAGATGACCTGGTTAAAATGCGAGCCCGCAGTCGCTCCGGCGTCGTGAGATAATGACGTGCCAGGTGATGGAGGAAGTTCCTTTTCTACTGAAGCAATACCTGCACCATCCAGTTGCGGTATAGCCTGTATAGAGCTATATACGTTCAACAGGAGCAGTGTCAGCGATAGAAATATTCTAAAGAGTTGCTTCATTGCGGGCGTAAAATTACGTAAAGTTGATTATGCAGGTATCTTATTAAATGTTAAATATTAGTGATTGTCGTTAGGTATAAACATACCTAAAGCGGTCGCGAAGGTAGCGCATAAATACATTAAACAGAAACAATTGCATAAAAACAGCCATAACATGATACCTCATGCTATTAATAACACTCAATAACCGGGAGCATAAATATCAATAGGCCATTTTGCCTATATTCATACTCATTAACAACTATTCTTCAAATGAACTTGTCAAAACAGATAGCCGGACATTTTGCAGAATTGCACCAGGGTGACAATTCAACGGGGGTAAATTACCGGGACACACTTTCTGATGTTACCTGGCAACAGGCAACAACCCAAATAGACGGACTTAACACCATACTTACGCTTACATACCATGTTCATTACTATACACGCATGATAACAGGCGTGTTGAAAGGTGGGCCATTAACGGGTAATGATAAACTGAGCTTTGAGCACCCTGCAATCAATTCGCAGGAAGAATGGAACGAGCTATTAAAAAATGTCTGGGCAGATGCTGAGGAATTTGCCAACCTGGTAGAAAAAATGTCCGATGAACAGTTTTTTGAAAATTTCTCAGATGGTAAATATGGAAACAACTACCGAAATATCGTAGGCCTGATCGAGCACGCCCACTATCACCTGGGGCAGATAGTACTGATAAAAAAGTTGATATCCCCGTCACACAGCCGGCACGATAGTACCTTGGGCGAAGCTACCTCCTGACGCGTATTTGTTTTTATGTCGTTATTTTGTAGCCGGGTATGTCTCTTTATACAGCATCTATTAACTCGGGTAGCAATGGCAACTGTTACTATATCAGCAACGGACAGGATGCCGTTCTGGTAGACGCGGGCCTGTCTTGCCGCGAAACCGAGATACGTATGAAAAAGATGGGGCTGAATATCTCTAAGGTGCGTGCCCTCTTTATTACACATGAACATACCGACCATATAAAAGGTGCGCAGTTATTGTCTTCACGGTATAAGATACCCGTTTACCTGAACCACAAAACACATTACAGCAGCCACCTGAAATTTAAACCCGAACTATATCGCCGTATTGAACACGAAGAAGTAATAAACGTGAATGGTATCACCGTAACAGGATTCAGCAAACTACACGATGCTGTAGACCCTTGCAGCTTTGTGGTACAATATGCAGGTATTACCGTTGGCGTATTTACAGACATCGGCGCTGTCTGCGACAACCTGGCCAGGTATATGCAGCACTGCCACGCTGCTTACCTCGAGTCGAACTATGACGAAGAAATGCTGGAGAAAGGCAGGTACCCAATCCACCTGAAAAACCGTATTCGTGGGGGATTGGGACATTTATCCAATAAGCAGGCATTGGACTTTTTCCTGGCGCACAAACCTGCACACATGACCCACCTCTTCCTTTCTCACCTCTCCAGGGATAATAACGACCCTGAGTTGGCATTGCAACTTTTCAGGCAACATGCCGGGGATGTACAGGTGCATGTAGCACCTCGCTACGGTTTCAGCGACACCTTCCACATCTCAACCGAAACTGCTGCCACGCAAAAGCTGAAACAAGCAACGTTGTTCTAACAACAAGAGCCTACTGGTGTGATTTATTTTGATTTTCCCTTATGCTTTCAAGCTACATTTTGCTGTAACAGGAACCCTTAGATTGGAATATATAGTCCTGTTTTTCTGAAATAAGGAAGACCATATACCGGAATAAATAACAAAAGCCGCCTCGATGAGGCGGCTTTTCAGTGATCCCGCTGGGACTCGAACCCAGGGCCCATACATTAAAAGTGTATTGCTCTACCAACTGAGCTACGGAATCGACCGTATGTTCATTTCTGAACGGGGTGCAAAGATAGGTAAACGTCTATTTTTTCAAAATCTTTTCTATAATTTTTTAGTTCATAATGTGTTGTCTATGGGTAGGGGATTTTGCTAAGAGCGGAAAAAAGCGCTATAAACCGCTCATTTAAATCAAGTTCTATCTATATAGTCATTGTCATATAAATATCATCGTTCTGTATTTTGTTTGTCAATTAACTGTTTATTAGGTAGTTTCGGCAACCTTTTTGGAACTATATTTTGTTTTGCAATCATATATATTCCTCCCCTTTCAACATTAAACCCCGGTTAAAAAAACGAGTCTTACCGGGATAAAGCAGACAATAAAACAAGTTATATAGTATAAAAGAAATAATGAAAAAACTAACATCTATCCTCAGCCTGTTGATATTTGGCGCAGGCATACAGGCATCTGCCGGCGAGCACGAAGAAGTGCATTCGCTTACATATTCGGTTTACCAGTCTTACCGGTTTATTCCAATGACTAACACCGATAAAGTACTGGCAACCCAGGAGCAGGCAAGGAAAATGTTGCCCGGCTGGAATGCAACGCCTGACAAACTCACAGGCATGTTCAGAGATATGTATGGCCCTGCGGCTATGGTACCCGGCAATACAAATATGGACAAAGCACAGAGATTTATGTCCGGCAAGCTCTCAGAAATGGGTGTAAATGCCGCTGAATGGATAAAAACAAGGGATATCTCGGTTTCGCATGCCTCATTTGTCAATTTCAAGCAAGTGATAAACGGACATGAGGTTGTACTCTCAGACCTGGCTTTCCGCTTTACCCCGGACGGCAGGTTACAACGTATTAAAATGAAGAACTTCGGCACACCCGCTGCCGGCTTGCAACCGGAATTGTCAGCGTCAGATGTGTTGAATGGCACTACTATCCTGGAAGGACTTGGTGGTGTGAACATCAGCGAGAAAAGGGTGGAACCCAACTGGGTGTGGTTCCCCATCCCCGCAAAAGGAGGTTATATCATGCACCCTGCATGGACCTTCGCCGTTAATGGTACCACCTCATTTGAAAAACCGGTGGAGTTGAGCGGATATATAGACGCGATTACAGGCGAATTACTGTATCGCAGCAACTCTGTAAACGAAACATTTGAGACTACGGTTGATGCACTGCTTTATATGATTAAGCCAACCAACCCAAGATCGGTAGAGAGGGTAAAACATATGACTGTAACGATAGCCGGTACAGACTACCTTACCGATGATACCGGTTTTGTAAGTGTTGCTTCAGCCAATGCACCGGTGAATGTGACATACAAAGTAAAGGGTCCGTGGTCTGACGTGCGAGTAAGTAATTCAACGCCTACGTTTACAGCTAACATGACCATATCGCCATCAGCACACAGCCTGCCGGTATCAGACAGTACCTCTTCCGACTTCAGGGCAGTTTCAGCTTTTTTTTATGTGAATGCGATCCACGACTACATGAAGTCAAAATGGCCGTCATTTACCGGCATGGATAATACGCCGCTGCGAACAAACGTGGATATCAATGGAACTGACTGTAATGCATATTATAGCAATGGTAATTATTCTATCAACTTCTACCCTCCACAGGGAGCGTCCTGCAGGGCATTCTCTACCGTTCCAGACATAGTCTTCCACGAATATGGCCACGGTATATCTTACAAGTTTTATGCCTCGCAAGGAACCAACTTCTCAAATGGTGCCATGGGCGAGGGTAACTCTGATGTCTGGGCTATGTGTATCAACCAGGATGGAGTAGTAGGTGAAGGCTCATATTATAACGGCGCAAACATACGCAGCTACATCGGCACACCGAAAGTTTACCCCGGGGACATAAAAGGTGAAGTACATGCCGATGGTGAGATAATAGCAGGTGCATGGTGGGACGTGGCCATTAATACAGGCAGCGGAGACACGATGGCTAAATTGTTCGCGCTCACATACTATGACACTCCCAATGGGCCGGATGGCACAGAAGGAGAAGTATATCACGATGTACTGATATCTGCCCTAATGAATGATGATGATGATGCAAACCTGGGTAATGGCACGCCACACTTCAGCCAGATAGTTGCTGCATTTGCACGACATGGTATATACCTGCTCAGCGATGCACAATTTGAGCACACTGAAGTGCCCCACCAACCCATCAACACAGCCGTTGCTATAAAAGGCAACCTTGTGTTGAGCAACCCCGCATTCTTTGATAAATTATTCCTCTTCTACCGCGACCGTTATGGCGCCGGCACATGGGATTCTGTAGCAATGACCAATACTACAGGTAATGAGTACGCGGCACAGATACCCGGCCTGCCGGGAGGTTCTATTGTAGACTACTTCTTCAAGGCCAACGATGCCATCCAGGCCTCTTCATATGGCTTACCGGGGGGCTACAGCCCGGCGGTAACATCTACGGAACTGACACTACCCTACCAATTTGGTTTTGGACTAAATGTTGGCAGGTATAAGAATGATTTCGAGGGCGCAATAGATGGATGGGAATTAGGACTTTCTACCGATGACGCATCTGATGGTATATGGGAACAAGGCGTTCCGGGCGGCACAACCTCCGGTGGTCAGCAAGTACAAACGGACAAAGACCATACTACAGGTACAGGCAAGTGTCTCATCACCGGTAACGGTCAGCTCTTCGGCTCCGTATCTGACGATGATGTAGACAACGGGTTGACCACTGCCCGCACTCCTGTTTTCGACCTCCCTTTCTACGAGCCCGTGATAGAATATTACAGGTGGTACAGCAATGACAGAGGATCGAATTCTAACGCCCGCAGCGACTATTGGACTGTTGAGATCCGCACACCTAACAGCGGACTGTGGAAACGTGTTGATTATACTAAGGAATCTGACCAGAGATGGAGAAGAAGAGTTTTCAGGGTGAGCGAATATTTACCTGGTGCCAGTGCCATTCAAATGCAGTTTATTGCAGAAGACCGGAAGATCGGCACATTATCAGGCAATGGGCAGAATGTGGTGGAAGCCGCTGTTGATGACTTCCTGATATACGAAGGTGCTCCTGCCGGGGTTGAAAATACAGGCTTGGCTGTCCAATCAAAAGTATACCCGAACCCTGCCGACAATATGGTTCATGTTACAGTACCTGGCGGGAGTAATGGCAGCATCAACTTATATGACATCACAGGCAGAACTATCAGTATTACGAATGTGACCGACGCTAAGATTGAGTACGGTATCAACACCAGAGACCTTCCTTCCGGCACATATATGATACTAATACAGACACAATATGCTGTACAGAATACCACAGTCGTAGTAAGCCACAACTAATTGCATTGAGCCCGTACACATCCGGGCCGGGCAGACATAAAAAGAGACGGGATACATAATGTATCCCGTCTCTTTTTATTTACCAGAAATCAATCTAGGAAATTCACCTCACCTGTAGCAATATCATACATCGCGGGAACGATGCCTATTGTTCCCTGCTCCAGCAGATTACGAATGACATCACTCTGTTTTTTTATCTCGTCTACCGTATGATGCACGTTCAATGTAGCTACCTGGTCAACAAAAGCCGTATTCTTGCTGTTGCGTTCTTCTGTAAATGTTTTTTCCATCTCCACCGCGGGTTTTATCTTGCTCAACAGGGCAGACAAATGCCCCAGTTGGACACTGTCGCAAGCACCTTTTATGGCACCACAACTTGTATGGCCTAAAACCACTATAAGCACACTACCAGCTACTGCCGTTGCAAACTCAAGACTCCCTAACACATTCTCAGAAATAACATTTCCGGCTATACGTATGCTAAATATATCGCCAAGTCCCTGGTCAAATATAAGCTCGGCAGAAGTTCTTGAATCCATACAGCTGAGTATAGCCGCAAATGGCCATTGGTCATTCTTGGTCGCATTTACCTGCTCCAGCAAATCCCTGTTCAGTTTCAGATTGTTCACAAAACGGTAATTACCCTCTTTCAGCAAATCCACGGCTGCGGATGGAGTGAGATCATGAGATATTGCTTCTATTATATGTATTTGTTTCACTATTGTCTTTATTGATAATATTTACTTAATAAATTTCGGTAATTGTAAAGCGGAGACGCAGCATCGCCGGTGTCATGCCTCATGGCATAGACCCTGTATATCCATCCGCGCAATTGTGTTACGCGACTAAGTAAATATTATCCGGGGGAGGTGTAATGATATTAGGTGCATACATATCTGGAATATGCTCTGAGTATGCTCGGGTTAACGAGGAAGGCAGTGCCGGTTGAAACCCCGATATTGAACTGTATATACAATTGGTGTACAGGCCAGGCTCCAATTTCAGATCGCCGGATGAGTAGTCTTCACTTTCGTATGCTGCATCCTGTACTTCTTCCGTCACGAAACCTTTGTAAAAGAGTCTGCCCAACTCTTTTACAGGCAACACCTGGAAAGAAAATAACAGTAACAGGAAGCCCGCAAACCATTGTTTCATTGCGTGCAAAAATACACATTACAAGCATGTAATTATCAACCAAATTGCTAACAAGACTGTTATTTTTACCTGACAGGAAAGTTAAATACTCCTTCCGGGATAGAGAAGGAGTATTATTATTACACTTTTATTGATTTCCACTTGCCGCGTCTGAATAGCATTATACCGGCTATAGCCATAGCACTTTCAGCAATGGCTACCGCTGAGAATACACCTTTAGGGCCCAGTTCAAGAACAATAGACAAGGTATACGCCAATGGTATCTGGAAAGCCCAGAACCCCAATAGATTAAGTATCGTTGGGGTACGGGTATCCCCTGCCCCGTTAAACGACTGGGATATGACCATCCCATACCCGTAGAACATATAACCCATACAGATATAGCGCAGGCACTCTATGCCATACTTTAATACTCCCGGCTCGGTTGAAAACAGGGACACCAATTGCCTTGCAAAAACGAAGAATACAATTGCTATTGAGCATAAGAACAACATATTGAAAAATGCTGACCGCCAGGCTGATCTTTCAGCCCTGTCGGGTTGCTGTGCGCCCAGGTTCTGCCCTACCAGTGTTGCGGCGGCATTGGCCATACCCCAGGCCGGCATTATGGTGAATGCGATAATACGGATACCTATCGTATATCCCGCCAGGGCCTCGTTGCCAAAATGAGCAATGATACGCACCAGGAATATCCAACTGGCAGATGCTATCATGAATTGCGATGTAACCTCTGCAGCCATTTTCAATACATGTGTCATTAAAGGCCCATCAGGAGAGAGGTGTCTGCGCAATATGCGCAGAATACCCTTACCTTTTGCCAAATGATATAGCTGGTAGCAGACACCCGTGCCCCGGCCTATAGTAGTTGCAATTGCAGCACCTTTCAAACCCATACCCGGAATGGGTCCAAAACCATATATAAGCAACGGGCATAGAACAATATTCAATCCGTTTGCCAGCCATAACGAACGCATAGCGATAGCCGCATCTCCAGCACCACGAAAGACGCCATTGATCAGGAACAACATAATGATAACAATATTGCTGCCCAACATGATCTGTGCATACCTGTAGTTAGCTTCTACAAGTGCTTCGCTGCCCCCCATCATCAACAGCAGGTCTTTTGCAAATATCACTCCTGATATACTGAGCAAAAGGCTTAATGCTATACCTACGTAAATGGCTTGCATGGCCGAATGCGCTGCGCCGTCGGCATTCTTCTCCCCCGTACGGCGGGCTACTACCGATGTCGCCCCCATACTCATTCCCCATGCTATTGAATAAACGACCATCAACATAGATTCTGTAAGTCCAACCGTAGCAACAGCGTCTTTTCCCAACCGGGCTACAAAGAATACATCTACGATGGCAAATAATGACTCCATGGCCATTTCCAGTATCATTGGAACTGACAACATAAATATGGCCCTGTCGATACTGCCGGTAGTAAATTCTTTTTCTCCACCGGCAACAGCGGTTTTCAACAACCGCATAATATTAATAATACGTGATGAACGAACACGTTGAAACATGATAACAATATATTGTATGTAAAATAATAGAAATACTGCAACGCGAAACACACATTGCATCAGAAGATCCTATGTTTCTCGCCCGGGCGCGTCGGGCGGAATGCTTAATTCACCATAGTTCGTAGAATGATGAGCAAATATATGTGTATTTTCATTACAAAATGACCGATGATTATTTATCACGATTAAAAACGCATTTAAGTTTACCAGTCAACCTTTTATCCCTGCGGTTAACCGATTGTTATTGGCCTATGTCATATGTCCATGTTATCCGTAAACAATTATTAATTTGCAGTAAAGAACTATACATATGTGGATTAAGATCACCGCTCTAGAACAGTTAGAGGCATTACATGAAGGTTCGCTAGTAGCTATATATCCCCTACAGGGCGCACCCAGAGCTGAATTTGACGACAGCGACCCTGACCAGGTAGCCCAGCGTTTAGTGTCTGAGAATGACAAGAATACCAAGATGATCCATACCACATCGTTACAACGCAAGGAAGAAGCACATACGATTACATCAAGTGGCATGGGGAGTATGATACTCGGGTCGGGTTATGTAAACTATGCTGATATTATTGAGGCCGGAATATGGTGGATACAACAGGGTCTATAACATCCCCTACTAATTTCGCCTGAAATAATAATCGCAACCATCCAGGTAGCTGGAATAGAATACTACTTCATCATTACAAAGAAGTATGTGCCCATGCAGGTATTTCGACTTTGCAGAAGTTACAATATCCCATGTATTGTTGTCAATCTGTGACAACTTCCATGTGCCTTCTGATTCCACAGTTCCGTTTTCGAACAACTGGTAATTGCCGGCATCTTTAAATATAAGTACCACCTGTTTATCAGCAGCAATTACCTCGCTGTAATTCCAATAGCAACTACTACTTATCCATACCCATGTACCTTCCAGGTTTTTATTTATCTGGGAAGGGAAAGGATTGCTGTTGTTATGACAATCCCATATCCTGCTGATATCAAAATCAGAGCCTGCGCCTGCCGGTGTAACTTTATCAGCCTTCTCTTTTTTGCAGCCAGGAGATATGGCTATCAATGTAAATACGGCTAAACAAGCCAGCGTTGTATAAAAAACAGTTCTGAACATAACCTGGAGATGTATTGCAATTTATGGCTTTTATGACGGACAAAAAGGGTGATATATTGACAAGTCTATATTTATGACATTGTTGTGAGATAAAAAAGCAGGGCCGCCAAGAAAGGCAGCCCTGTGTTACATACTCTGCGGTTGCCCGCGAACATTCTTCAGGTTTACCTCAGGTCTATCACCTCAACACCGGGATGCTTTTTTGCATCGAAGGTGAAGGTGGCGTCTGTTACCGTGTTTGAATTGATAACATAGTTGCTGATGTCGTAACGGTAGGTGTTACCATTCTTTTCCCATACCTGGCCACCCATGATGTTATTAGACTTATCTACAGACATCTGCACTTTCGTGAACATCTTGTCCGCATCTTTGGGTGTCAGTTCGATAATATCGCAAACCTTGCCGTTAATTTTGCGTTCGCCGGCATACTTATAGTTATATTCTTTTTCTACAAACCCGTTGGTGAACAATTTGGTAGGAGAAATGGTCTGAGCGTCAGGATTATACTCCGTAACCTGCACCTCGTTGGTAGCCTGTATATAGGTCCATACGGTTTTATTGTCGCAAATGATCTCCTGCCCGGCTATATTTACCCTGTATTTCGGGCCTTTCATCACAAAAGTGCCTTTTTTCTTGTCGTCTACGCCGCCACCTTTCAGCTCCAGCGAGAAGTCGGCTTTTACTGTTTTGGCGCTATTTATCTTCTTGTAAGCAGCATCCAATACTTCCTTTGCTTTTTTATCTGCCTGTGCATAGGCCGACTGCAAAATAACGCCCATTGCAAGGGCACACAATATCAATATTTTCCTCATCTGTTGATCCTTGGTATAAATATAATAAACGATATGGTTCGGAGGTAGGGGTGCAAAGGTAATGCCAGTAAACCAAAAAGTTATGTTATTTATGGTGGGATGCTGATGTTCCGGGCAGCGAACGGGTCATTTTGTTTCTTTTTGTTCCCAATTTTGCCTGATAATAACTGTTTTGAATCTAATTGTCTGAATCAACCCTGATAACTATCGGGATATAGCATTTTGTTAAGTATTGTTAAGTGAATAATGATTGTTTTAGTCTTAACGAACTCGTAAGCTCAGTTGTTGATCAATACGCACTTTTCTGTAGTGTTTCCACGATGTCAAAGAACGGCCAAAGCCGAAGCTCTACATTACAAATATAGGTATTTTTGACATAATCGACAAATTGAAGTGATCAGAGGTAACGCATTTTTACCGTCACATTCTTAGGTGTTGCTTCTTCTAAAATGAATTTGAAATTTTTGTATTGGGGCATGCTAAGACCGGAATGGTAGTAATCGGAAAACCCAAAGCCTTCTTTGGGCATGTGTACTATGTTATAGTCCATCTGTTTGTTATTGTTCTCATCGTCTAACAGGGAGATGCCATACTCACCCGCAGGTAATGTAACGCGCAACACCAGGATACCATTTGTTTCTTTCTGCTTGGAGTAGGTGAGTATCTTATATGGCTTTTTATTATGAAAGTCCTCTTCACCTGTATATACGTGCAGGCGAATACTGCCTTTGTTGCTCTCCAGGTTTTTGATAGTAACCACTACTTCCCCTGCATAGCTGAACAATGGAGTGAACAATAAGGCGACAAACAGGCATTTGATCATTTTCATAAACGCAATAACAGCTTAATAAACAAGCAGTTGAATACAAGCAATATTACATGAAACTGTGCAGGACTATTGTGACAAAACTGTTAAATGTGGTATTTACACCCGGCAGTGCCAGGTGTAAATACTGTTTTTCGACGGTGATATAACGGTGCCGGTGCCATAATTGATTTTGCAGCTTTGTGTTGTCAGAAAAATGTTTGCAAACAGTGGATACCGGTTACCACTCAAAAAAAACGGGCCTGGCCTGCACAGGGTATGCAAAGCAGGAGGCGTTATCTGAAAAGCCGACAGAACAGAGTAGGAAAATAATACCTGATTTTATGAGCGAAACAAGATTAACTGTAACGATCACCAATCCTTTCAGTACACCCGTAACATGTTCACAGTCTAATGACGTATGTTCCAACTCAGCCTGGGACAACCTGACCCCGGGTACAGTAATACAACCCGGCGCCAGCGGAACGTTCACATCACAGTCTAACGACAGGATATTTTGCGAGTGGACAGATGCTAACGGTGGTGTCTTTCAAATGGCCATGACCAGCCCCAAATCATCCAGCAACTCGGCCTGTGGCATCACACCAAGGGCAGGGCTGCAAGCCTATGAAAGGCATGGCACCCCGGTAGATTTTACCTTCATACTGGGGACCGCCAATAAAGCCGACTGGGACAATGGTTCTGAGAACCAGGGGAACATTATAGCCTGGGGTGCGTGTTCATAACAAGACCCAGTCTATAAGATAACTCTATCAAAACAAGCAAATTTATTATCCTCAAAGACCTGTTTACCAACCGGTAAATATAGGACGAAAGAAAGCCACTCAATGAGTGGCTTTTCGTTTTATGTCATATGCAGTAGCCGGGGCTTTTAACAAAAAAACAAGTAACCCACTCTACAGTATTGTGTAATTTAACATTGTGGAACCCGTACGGAAATATTTCCTTTTACTGTTATTACTGACCTCCGACATGGCCTGTTACAGTCAACCTAGACAGTCGAACTACTACAAGGTTGAACGGAAAGAGCTGCATTATGCCAACAAGCAGAGCGACAATACGGTAAGCTACCCCTTGCTGACGGGAGAGGAACATCGAGATGTTCTGAAGACTATAAACCAGTTCCTGCAGAACAAGTTTGTACCTACAGACAGCGTGATACAAAGCATCACGTCAGCCGATGATAAAGAGGAAGAAGATGATGATGACTGGCATGAACACATAGAGGAGTTTTTTGGTGTAGAAGATAGTACCAATAAGTACTTATGCATCTCGTATAACTACACTGCTGACGCGACAGGAGCAGCACATGGCAGCTGGTGGAGTGAATATTACCACTTTGATATGCAGACCGGGAAACAACTAAACTTCAACGACCTTTTTGAAGATGGCATATATGATGTTATCCGAAAAACTATTCTTGCAGATTTTACTTTCCTGCCTAAAGAAAGGATTGATACATTTGACGCACATAGCCTGGTGTTTCAATTCTATATTGCGACCCGCGATTGTGACGATAACGGGAGCTGCCTGGTAATATATTTTCCGCCCTATACCGATGTGGGTGACCTATCAGGAGCTGGTTATATTGGCATGAACTACACGATAGCAGAAAAAGAATACGCACCTTTTGTTAAAAGTAAATGGAAAGATGAGCTAACAGATAACTAACCAACAAAAGACATTTGTAAATTAGTGGTATGAAGCCCCCCCGGGATATAGTTTTAGTGTCCATACAGGCTTTCCTGTTATCTATCTACCTGTTTCGCTTACCGGAAGTGGATATGCACTTTGACAGCACTATCCGTTATTCGGGGCTGGCAGTTTCTGTTTTGGGTGGTATAATAATTATTTACGCCATTATTACATTAAACAACAACCTGACGGCCTTTCCAACTCCTAAAAGCAATGGGGTACTCATCACACGGGGCTTATATAAATATATCCGCCATCCTATTTACACTGGTATCTTGTTGCTTACATCCGGCTATGGAACTTATTCTGAAAATACACTGCGGCTATGTGTGAGCGTGGGGTTACTTATACTCTTTTTATATAAGGCACGGTACGAAGAAAGCCTGCTCAGAAATAAGTTCCCAGAATATGGCAACTATATCAAGCAATCAGGAATGTTCCTGCCAAAGATATTCTGAAGGGCGTGATATTATTGTGCAGATGTATCAGTGGACGCGGATGTTGTCTTAGGTTTAAGTGAGCCCCTAAAAGCAGTCAGTACAATAACAAGGACACCGGCAATAGCTATTGCCGGTTGCAGCCAGCTTACATATCCTATCATAGCCACCTGCACTGCTATCCATATCAACATAGTACCGCCGGCCATAAAAGAGGCTCTTCTGTTGAAACTGCGTCCTGTAAAGTTGAGTATTGCCGCTACGAGGCTGCTGCCACCTACCACCGTAAATAATACAAGTGCAGGAATAAAATAGTTTTTGAAAGGAGTGCCTTCCAACCATTCAACCGGCACCGCTTCAGCACCTGCCATGCCATACCAGCCGCCACCAAAAGCATTCAGAGCCACTATGAGCAGTATTGCACCTGTTGTGTACCTGGTTGCCTTATCTTTTCCGGATAACATACTCCTTAGATTTTAGTTATAGCAAAGCTGCTGCAAGTATGGGTAAAAATCCATGATGTTCATCATATTTAGCATTGATCATTATCTGAATAACACCAAATACCCGTCCCCTATCCTATTGTAATACTATCTTTGCTCCTTATGTCATTATACGATACCAAAGGTGCAATAACCATTACCTGTAATAAGAGGCTGGCTCCGTACGTGGAGCAGGAAGTGCGTGAACTGGGATTTACTATAGAGGAGACCTTTATTACCGGGGTGCGCACTACGGGTACGCTGAACGACTGCATACGGCTGAACCTGAACCTGCGCTGTGCCAGCCAGGTGCTTTATAGTCTAAAACAGTTCAGGGCCTATGACGCAGATATGGTGTATAAGAACATACACAGCTATGCATGGGAAAAGCTACTGCCACAGAACGGGTATTTCTCCATTACCAGCAATGTGTTCAACGATACCATCAACAATAATATGTTTGCCAACCTGCGTGTGAAAGATGGCATTGTAGACCGTATGCAGGAAAAAACCGGCGAACGCCCGAATAGCGGCGCAGAACTGTCAGGTGCGGTGATACATCTTTTCTGGAAGGGGAATGAAGCGGAGTTGTTCATAGATACATCGGGCAGCAGTATAGCACGCCACGGTTACCGTAAGATACCGGGCCGTGCCCCCATGCTCGAGGCCCTGGCAGCATCAACAATACTGGCAGGCAAGTGGGACAGGAAATCACCCTTTGTGAACCCCATGTGTGGTTCGGGCACATTGGCCATAGAAGCTGCACTTATAGCCACCAACACCCGCCCGGGACTATTCAGGGACAATTATGGTTTTATGCACCTGCAGGGTTATGACGAGGAGGTATATTTAGATGAGCGGGGCAAATTAGAGAATCAGATACTGGACGACGTGCCGGGATTGCGCATTATAGCTACTGACTACGACGCACAGGCCATTGCCAATGCCAGCAAGAACGCACGCGCTGCCGGCGTGGCCGACATGATAGAATTTAACAAAGTAGACTTTGCAGCCACACATGTGCCACAGGGCAAAGGCGGCGTGGTGTATATCAACCCCGAATATGGTGAGCGACTGGGCGAAATGGATGAACTGGAAGCCACCTACAAGCTCATTGGCGACTTTATGAAACAACAATGCAAGGGCTATCATGGCTACATTTTCACCGGCAATATGGACCTGGCCAAAAAGATAGGACTGAAAGCCAACAGGCGTATAGAGTTTTACAACAGCAAGATTGACTGCCGACTACTGGAATATGAGTTGTATGCGGGAAGTAAGTAGTACCAGATCAGTATAATCAGAAATCACATGGTATGTAAATTTACGTACCACTTTTATTTTACCCCTTATATTTTACGCTTTACCGCTGAAAACTTCCGCTTCGCCGATTATGTTTTGCCGGGGCGGCTGTTTTCCGTTCTATTTGCACCCGTAACCACCCGTACATAACAAAATATGCCATACATAGGGGTAAAACCTTATGAAGTTGTGTTCAGGGTGATACTTTAACTAAACAGATCACATCAGTAAAAACATTAACCAGAAATGCTCAGATTCAGGCTACTGGCCATGGTGCTTATGATAGGCATGGCAGTACAGGCACAAACAAAGAAATTCACGGTCAGCGGAACCGTCAAAGCCAAATCATCAGGCGAAACGCTGATAGGCGCCATTGTAAAAGTAAATGATGTAGAGGGAGCAGGAATCGTTACCAACGAATATGGTTTCTACTCCATAACCGTACCAGCCGGTGAGCATACCTTGTCAGTAAGCTACCTGGGTTACCAGCTAAGTGAATATAAAGTAATACTGGACAAGAACCTGACACAGAACGTTGCCATGGCCGATGAAGGGCAGAAGCTGGATGAGGTAGTGATAAAAAGCGAACGCGATGACGCCAATATTACCCGCAGCGAAATGGGTATGATGAAACTGGACATCAAAACTGCCAACAAACTGCCTGTTATCATGGGCGAGAAAGACATACTGAAGACCATGCAACTGATGCCGGGTATTGCATCGGCCGGTGATGGTAACAGTGGCTTTTACGTTCGAGGTGGTGGCCCTGACCAGAACCTGATATTGCTGGATGAGGCTCCTGTATATAATGCATCGCACCTGCTGGGCTTCTTTTCTACATTCAACTCCGACGCGATAAAAGATGTGACCGTATATAAAGGCAGCATTCCCGCAGAGTTTGGTGGCAGGGTATCATCTGTATTGGACATACAAATGAACGAGGGTAATAACCAGGACTACCATGTGAGTGGCGGTATAGGGCTGATATCATCGAAGCTGAATGTAGAGGGTCCGATACAAAAAGGCAAAAGCTCATTCCTGGTGACCGGACGCAGGACCTATGCAGATATGTTCCTGAAGGCATCAAACGACGACAACCTGAAAAACAGCCAACTGTATTTTTACGATCTGAACGCCAAAGTGAATTATTCCATCAATGACAAAAACAGGCTTTTCCTTTCAGGTTACTTTGGGAAAGACGTGCTTGGTTTCAACAATGTATTCGGTTTTGACTGGGGAAACACTACCGGAACTGCACGTTGGAGTCATATTGTGAACAGTAAGCTCTTCTCCAACACATCACTGATATACAGCGATTATCGTTATAACATCGGCATATCCAGCGCAGGTTTCGACTTTGACATTAAATCGAAGATACAAGACTGGAACCTGAAGCAGGAATTTACTTATTACCCCAACACAAAACATACCGTAAAGTTCGGTTTCAACAGCATACACCACACCATAGAGCCGGGCAACATACAAGCAAAAAGTGATGAATCGCAGATAAACAGTACTAATGTGGAAACACGTTACGCATGGGAGAACTCTGTTTTTGCATCAGACGACTGGAAAGTGACTGATAAGATACACGTGAACTATGGTCTGCGCGTTTCCTCATTCTCACTATTGGGCAAGGGTACTTTCTACGAATTTGATGAGAAAGGCAACACAACGGACAGCAGTATTTATAGTAGTGGTGAATTTATCAAAACGTACTACAATCCTGAGCCAAGGGTAAGCATCAACTACCTGCTGAATGAGAAAACCTCGATCAAAGCGGGTTACTCAAGAGGCGCTCAATACCTGCACCTGATGTCGAATTCGAATACCGGCAATCCTACAGACTTGTGGATACCCAGCAGCAAAATCGTAAAACCGCAGATAGTAGACCAGTACTCACTAGGTTTCTACCGCAACTTCAAAGACAATAACTACGAATTCTCTGCCGAGGTGTATTACAAAGACATGCAGAACCAGATAGACTATAAAAACGGCGCTCAACTGAACGTGAACACCAAGATAGAAAGCGAGTTGTTGTTTGGTGTAGGCAGAGCCTACGGACTGGAACTATTCTTCAAGAAAAAATACGGCAGGTTCAACGGATGGATAGGTTATACACTGTCTCGTACGGAGCGTAAGATAAACGGCATCAACAACGGGGATTGGTACGTATCACGTTACGACAGGACACACGACATATCAGTAGTAGGTATGTACGACCTGAACAAGCACTGGACCATATCGGCCATATGGGTGTATAATACAGGCAATGCTGTAACCTACCCTGCTGCCAAATATGAGCTGGATGGCGAGACCTACTTCTACTACTCAGACAGGAACGCTTCGCGCATGCCTGCCTACCATAGGTTAGACCTGGGGGCTACTTATACCAAAGTGACCAAACGTGGCAGGGAATCAAGCTGGGCCTTCTCTATCTATAACGCCTATAACAGGTATAACCCGTACTCAATAGAATTTCAACAGAACAAAACCAATCTGCAGCAAACACAGGCAGTGCAAACATCCTTGTTCGGCATAGTACCATCTATTACTTACAATTTCAAATTCTAAACAATGAAACAACTGAGATATATAGCTATTGCAGCACTTACAGGTATGACATTCGCATCGTGCACGAAGGTGATAGATGTGAACCTGGATAATACAGAACCAAAGATCGTGATAGAAGCCAACCTGGCAGACAATACAGGCCCCAATGTAGTAAAGGTCACGAGGACCATTGATATCGACAAGGACAATAATTTCCCGGGAGTGTCCGGTGCCATCGTGACCATGAAGGATGACGCAGGCTATGAAGAAGTATTAAAAGAGAAAGAAGCCGGGGTATACATTACCAACACTCCGGGTGTGCAAGGCAGAACCTATACACTTACCGTTATGATAGATGGAGAGACATACACTGCCATAAGCAAGATGCCGGTGAAAGTACCTTACGACTCACTGGGCCAGAAAGAAGTTATGACCTTTGACGGCCCCCAGTTGTTTCCTACTGTCTATTACCGAGACCCTGTGGGCACAGGTAATTACTACCGTGCTATCAGGTATGTGAACGGCATAGCTGACGGAGAGTTATATATTGAGTCTGATGAATTTATTGATGGTAAACACAGGGAAGCCGTTCTTTTCAACGGGCAGGAAAAAGAAGAACTGCAACCCGGTGACATAGTAACCGTTGAAATGCAATGCCTGGACCGACAAATGTATGAGTACCTTTTGGAACGTGAAGAAGCTGACGGCAGCTCTGAATCCGCAGCACCATCCAACCCAACCGGAAATATTTCCAATAAAGCCCTGGGATACTTCAGCGCGCATACCTCTGAGATAAAGGTGCTGGATCTGCAATAAAGGGAAACAAAGTAGATAAACAAGGTAAAGCCCGGTTCCTTCATGAAGGAACCGGGCTTTTTTATCGGATTGAAAGAAATTGTGTAATTTACCGTACTGAACGTTATGAAAAAGATACTAACAGGTGTTTTTGCACTTATGATCCTGGCAGGTTGTAAAAAAGGAACAACCATTACTTACCGTGTTATCAACCACAGCGGCGAACAGATAACATTTACCAGCTACTACGATTACAGCAGCAGGGGCAGCAGTTCTGCGATCGTCAACAATGGCGACACCCGGGATATCCTGATCATGGGCAAGGCCGACGGCAGTTTTGAATCTGATTACCAGGCCGGAGAATATATTGATTCCATAAAAGGCATATCCAACACCAATAAGATGGTGACCAAAGACCTGACCAAGGCCAGCAATTGGAGCAAAGTGACCACCAAAAAGCAAAGGTTGCACACCTTTACCGCTGAAATAAAGGCAGCAGACCTTAAATAGCAAAATATACTGTTACTTATATAAAACACTAAAAGGGCGGCATAGATATGCGCCCTTTTACCTTTATGCCTATACGGCACAAATAACTTATTGCAATAACAAAGTGTTATTTTTTCTTCTTGTCGCGTACGCGCTTAATACCATACGCAGCACCTGCTGCAGCCAGCACACTTAAGCCACCATCGAGAGGTATCTCGTTATAATCATCATCACAATTATCATCATCCTGGTCGTGGTTCTCATCATCATTCCAGTTTTTGACATCATTGTCAAAACCCGGACCTGTAGCAAAAACCATTACAGGTGATGTTAACATCAGAATCATTACTAACGGCTGTATCCATTTCAAATGTTTCATTATATACTCCTTATTTTTTGTTTATCTATTTATTGTTTCACGAGTTTTTCTACCATATGCGTATTATCGCTCTCGAGTTCTACCATATATACACCATCAGGCAGGTTGTATAATGGCACGACAACACTACCAACAGCTGCATTCACAGACTGTACGTAAACTACCCTGCCAGACATATCAGCTACTTTCACAACAGCGGTACCCTTCAGTTGATCAAAAGCAACTTTTACAGTTCCGTGCGCCGGATTTGGTATCAATTGCATACGACCAGATGCTGCGTTTTTGACAACTGACACGTCATCTGGAATGCCTTTCATATTGATCGAGAACCTGTCTGCACCGTAAGAATTTGTATCGGACGTAACATCAAACCAATATTCAAATCCTTCTTTCAGTTCTTCTGTCTTACCGGTGAACTTGTCATACAGATATAATTTCGTTCCTACCGGTATATTGAATTGAGGTACTTTCAAAGCGAAACTGTGGTCTGTCATACCCGGGTCCATGCCCAGCCTGATGACCTTATTATCTTCAAAGGGGCGTGTATCAATTGACAACAAGACATTGTCGTCTGACAAGGTATAGAAGTCCACATCGGGGTTGTGCAGTTTTACCATATCCAGCGAGTCTTCCACAGCCATGCCTGTACTGTCAAAAGACAGAGTCAGCCTGTCCCAGAAGGTCGTACTGTCTTCTATCTTCAACTCTACCATATAAGGGTCGTTTGCGGTATGTTTAAACAAAGCAGCAGGTGTAGCGCTTGTCTTATCCGACTCCTGGAAATTGACAAAGCCTTTTGATTTCCATGAGTATACTTTTGCCACAAAACCGGAATATGCAGGCAAGTAATAATTATAATAGAATGAGTAAGCAGAATACCCTCCTTTTGTACCCATATTCGGATCCCATACTACAAAGCTGGAATACAGGTCTGTACGGGTAAGCGTCCTCATATTCACAGGGGATGCATAGGGATTACCACATATTACAAACTCGGAGTTGTTGCCTTTATCCAAACCTATCAGCCTGTCACCCGTTATCAGGTCACCGGTCATGTCTATCGTTACAGAATCAGGAGTGTAGGCTGCACTTGTCAAACCTTGTCCTTTTGAACCACGGATAAATATGCGTGCCATTTCATAAGCATCCCAATAAGCTGGTATCGCACTGGGAAAATCTTTCCACCCGGGGTTATTGCCATATGTACTGTTATCGGCAGTTGATGCATCAAAATAATATGCAGACGGTGCATTTACCTGTACAGCCGTGAAACCATTCGTAGTGCCTCCGTTACCTGTAATGTCAATATCATCTGTAAGTTGGCTCAGGGCTATCGGGGTACCAAACGGATGACTCATAAAACGATATGCTCTTTTGCCGGGGATGTATTGTTCTACCGTTGTCTTACCTGAAATATAATTGCCCCCGTAGTAGCCTTGAGCAACGCGTGCTGTGCCTGTTGGTGAACTTTTCAGCACGAACTTATCGTTCGTGGTAAGTGTACCTGAAGTGGGTGTATAAGTATCCGTAATTTTTATTGTGTCTGCCAGGGAACAACCTGAGCCATTATTCAGCTCCAGGTTCTTTATTGTTTTATTTGAGAAAGCTCCTGATGGAATGGTCTGTGCTGAAGTACCATTCAATACTATCGTACCATTTTCTGCATTAAAGGTTCCACTATTGCTTATAGAACCGGCTATACGTAATGTGCCTCCGTTTACGATGACAGATGCTCCGCTTACTATCTCGATATTCTTACAACTTGAGGTACCACTGGCCAGGTTAGGATACCTGCTCTTGCCGGATGGTATCTTTACATTATCAGAAGAACCCGGTACCGAATTTGTCGACCAGTTGCTTGCCGTATTCCAATCTGTGCTGGTGCTACCTGTCCATGTAGTAACAGAAGGAGCAGCACCATTGTGCTTCATCACTGTTGCTTTCTGTCCGACTGAGTTATCTTTGAAACCCACATAGATCGTATTATTATTCCCGTCTATTACGATCGACGTGTAATCAACCGTGTTGGAAGAAAAACCGGCAGATGTAACAGGTGACCAGCTGCTACCATTGAAAGACAAGACAGTTGCCTTCTGGTTATTGCCATCGTCACGATATGCAATATAAGGTGTATTGTTACCATCGGTTTCGATGGTAGGCGTACCAATGCTATTAGAAGAAATACCTGAACTACCTACTACAGACCAATTACCACCTGTATAGGACTCAACCGTTGCTTTATTACCATTGGCCCAGTCTTTATATACCACATATGGCCTGTTGTTGCCATCTACATCAATGTCTATCTCTGATATGCCACCATTTGAAAACCCAGCAGTACCTAAGGTAGACCAGCTACCGCTGCTATATTTCATCACCCTGGCTTTCCAGCTCAGGCTATTGTCCCTATATGCAACGTACAGGTTACCACTTCCATCAATGTCAAATGAAAGATAATCGGATTGGCCTGAAGTAAAACCTTTACTGCCTACAGAAGACCAGTTACCACTTGTATATTTTTCTACTGTGGCTTTTCCTCCCCTGTATTGATCCTGGTAGGCAATATAAGGCGTACCCGAGCCATTAACAGCCACTGTAACGTAATACACCTGGCCGTCAGAAAGACCAGATCCGCCAATAACAGACCATGATGATCCGTTATACTTCATAACAGTTGCTTTGTTACTACTGGCACCATCACGATAACCTACATAGATATTATTGCTGCCATCAATGGCTATAGAAATATGCTCTGCAGAACCGGAAGAAACGCCTGTCCCTCCTACTGTTACCCAACTAGTACCATTAAATTTTTCTACGGTTAATTTGTTGCCTTGTGAGTTATCAGAGTAGGCAATATATGGAGTATGATTACCATCCACAGCCGTTGCTATATAATTGGCTACCGAATTGCTCAGCCCTGCACTACCAACAGTTGACCATTGTGCAGTTGCTGAAATAACGTTTGCTAAGAACAAGACAAACGTCGCTGCTACGGACGTAAATATCCTTTTCATTGTGTGTGTTTTTTTATTTGTGTTTTGACCTGACTATCAGCTGAGCTTAAGCCTTAGTCAGAATAACCAACATAATATTATTACGCCAATTACCATCAAATGTAAACAGCTGCAGTATTCATATGTAAAAAAACGACAGGGGTTAACATGTCAATAACATGGGTTATGATCTGCGATCTTGTGCCTGCATGTTGAAAATACAGACAAGGCATTGGTATGACACCAATTGAATAGCAAATACGCACTTTAGATTTTTTTGCAGAATTACCCATCCTAACCAGCTGAACATCAACATCATACTACGGTTGATAATCTGTATGTATACAACTTAAATTTTGTAAATGCATCAGAAAAAGCATAATTTCATCGCATGTTAAACCTCGGTACATTCAGATATTTTTTCATTACTCTATCTATTTGTCTTGTAGTAGCATCCTGCGGCAAAAAAGAAGAACCGCCCATTGAATTCAAGATCAATGGCATTAAGAATATTACGATACAGGAAAATGGTGCCGAAGAACTGACACTGGATGTAGAATTAGTATCTAATAATTCCGAACAAATTACGCTCAGCCTCGAAAATATGCCCGAAGGTATCAGCCCGAACTTTAACCGTACTACAGACAAACCACCGTTCACAGCTTCTCTCTACCTCAAAGACGATTCATCGAAAGGTGGTGAATATCATCCGGTGTTAAAAGGTGTCAGCGCGACAGGTGTAGAAAAGTCTTATGAATTTACAATTACTACCTTTGAAAAAACCTGCGCACTGAAAGCTGCAGGCTTATATCATGGCACTTCTACCTGCCGCAATGGCACCGGCGAGAACTCAGATGCCAACAACTTTGTAGTAGACCCCAACGACAAAAGTAAGCTGTACTTCACCTGGTGGAATGGCCAGACGGTATATTGTACTGTAAATTGTAACAAGAAACAGATAATCATCCCTAAACAGTACGTAGGCACCTATACTTTAAGTGGAGAAGGTTTTATGGACCAGAACTACACAATTATCGACTTCGATTACACGCAACGATTCAGCAATGGTGATACGTTGAGTTGCTATGCTCACTTCTTTAAGAAATAAAAGCAGAGACAACTAACCATTGCATATACTATTAACCTTCTATCCACCTCCTGAAACTCGCGGCTTTTTCTTTACTGATAATGATATCATCGCATGCCGGTAGTTTCATTTTAAGGTATATCTTGCTGCTTTCATCGCTGTGCATTGATGCAATGAATGGTAAAGCAATAATATGTTGCCTGTTGGCGCGATAGAACTGCGCGGGGTCAAGCAACTCTTCCACCTCGTCAAGTGAGCGGTAATCAGTAATAAACTTCTTCCCTTCGTGATTTACGAGGTATATTACCTCTTCTTTATTGAAACAAGCTACATCGTTAGCAGGTATCAAAACAACGTTACGACCTAAATGTACTGCAAATCGTTCTTTGTATTTTTTACTACCCTGGAAATCTTTAAATAATTCACCTATCTGTTGCAGGTAAGTTTCGTTGCCAAATTTGCTTTGTAATAAGTGAAACTTTTCCATTGCCGCCTGCAGTTCCTTCTTATCCACTGGTTTCAACAAATAATCGATACTATTTACTTTGAAAGCTCTTATGGCGTATTCATTAAAAGCCGTAGTAAAAATGATGGGGCATTGTATATTATAGTCGGTAAACACATCCAGGCTGATACCATCTGCCAGTTGGATATCAGATATGATAAGGTCAGGTGTTTGTACCTCGAGCCTTTTTCGTGCTTCCTGCACACTCTGGACAGGTCCTGCAATAACTGCATCCGGTTCCAGTTGTTTTACTAATTTCATGAGGCTTTCCGCTACCAGGGGCTCATCTTCCAATATCAAAATATTCATGTTTTGCTTTTTTAAATCAGGGGAATCCTTATTGTATAATAGTCAGGTGTATCCTCTACAACAATATTCTTGTTAGTCAGGAATGCATACAGCTGTCTCAGTTGCTGAAGCCCTGTCCCGTTTGACGTTTCAATCTGTTTGCGTAATTGTTTATTGTTTCTTATTAACAGGTTGTCGCCCTCATCCCACATCTTGATATTCAATGGAGAAGACACCTGTACAATGTTATGTTTTATTGCATTATCCAAAAGCATCTGCAGGGTGATCATCACGATGCCTTTCCCCCTTGCATGTTCAGATATCTTACTTTCTATACTCAGTCCTTGTCCGTAGCGTATCTGCAACAACTCAATATAATGGCCTATAAATTCAAGTTCATCCTCGAGGTTTACTACTTCGCTTTCCTTATGTTGCAAAACATATCGATACACCTTAGCCATATGCCTGATAAAGTCGGAAGCCAGATCGGGGTCTGTATGCACCAGCCCATCCAGTGAAGTGAGCATGTTAAACAGGTAATGAGGGTTAACCTGATTTTTGAGTTGATGATATTGCAGCTCATATTTCTCACGTTCTAATTCGGCCGCCTGTATCTCCAGTCCGGATTTCTCATTCACGGTGGCTTGCCAGTGTTGAAAAAAATGGAAGGCGTAAAATGCGAAATTGAACATGAATATTACGACCAGGACCATCATCATCATTGTCGCCAGGAACTCATCACTTACAAAATCAGGAATATGTTCCCTGCTGAAATATACTGCTGCAACGATAAATGGCAGTACGACCACTATCGTGATGAGCACCTGCAAGCTTATTCTTGTAAAAGGTCCACGCTCGAAAGGAAAAACGTTATTAAGCTTCCTGTTAATGAACTTTATCAAAAACCAGAATCCTGTAAAAACGAGACATTGTGATAAAAACGCAACGATATGCAACCATCCCCACTCAGGCACCAGGTAGTAACGCAGTGCAGAAGCTATAAGGGCAAAGTCTATGATGAGGAAGTACGGCATATACTTCATCTGTTTCATATACTTATCCTGTGCTATTTCACTCCTGGATGTTATGTCAGAGATCGGCATAAATACAAATTACACAATTATAAATAAGGAGAACTTTATTTAGGTGCAGCAATCTCTAATATCCGTCCATCTTCCATTTCCATGATGCGGTCTGAGCCGTTGGCAAAATCCGGATCGTGGGTAACAGTTATTATTGTTTGCTTGTTATCTTTTGCCAGTTGTCGGAAAATGTCAAAAACCATCATTGAGTTTGCCCTATCCAGGTTGCCTGTAGGTTCATCACCCATTATGATAGCAGGGTCGTTTATCAATGCCCGTGCAATAGCTACCCGTTGTTGCTGCCCACCTGATAATTTATTGGCGTGTTTATGTGCAAATTCTCCCATACCTACCGACTTCAATTTCTCCAAGGCCCTGAATTCTATTTCCTCTTCGCTATACCTGCCAAGTTTCAAAGCAGGTAACATGACATTTTTAAGCGCAGTAAATTCCGGCAACAAAAAATGGAATTGAAAAACGAAACCAAGGTGCTCATTTCTGAAAGCAGAGAGTGCGTTCTGTTTTTTGCCCGTCAACCTTTCACCTTTTATGTGCAGGCTGCCCTCGTAATCTGTATCCATAGTAGAGAGAATATATAGAAGCGTGCTTTTACCACAACCTGACTTTCCTGTAATTGAAAAGAATTCCCCTTCATCTACCTCAAAATCCAAACCTTTCAACACCTCGAACTCGGTAGGCTGGTAGAATTTCTTTTTGATATTTTCAGACCTTAATATGGTAGCCATTTGTTTTGTTTTTTATCCCCTGATAATTGAAACAGGGTCAACTTTCGCTGCTTTTCTTGATGGGAACCACCCTGCAAAAAGCGTAGTCAGGAACCCGAAGAAGATACCGATGATATAGTGAACAGGATTAAAATTTACCGGGAAGGTATCTATCCGGAAAAATTCACCTGCAGGGAATGGAGTGCGAGACAAAAGATAGCTGAAGAAAAAACCAATGAACAAACCTAATATCGCACCGGCAATACCTATGATAACAGATTGCAGCATAAAAATGCCGGTTACGTCATTACCCTGAAACCCTGTAGCTTTCAGTATTGCTATATCCTTCATCTTATTAATGATGTTCATGTTCATGATATTATAGATACCAAAACCGGCAACCACCAGCAGGGTAAAACAAACCACAAAAGTCATGATATTACGTATCTGCGTACCTGCCAGTAATGATTGGTTAGCCGCTTCCCAATCTTCAAACTTCAGGTCATTTACCTGGTTTGAGAGATCTGCCGCCAGTGCTTTTGCGTCATCGATGTTCTTCATTTTGACGTTCAGATCAGTAACGTACGATGGGTCTTTCTGCAATATTTTCTGAACGGTAGCCAGGGTAGCGTAGCTCTGCGTCTGATCCATGGCTGTAATACCAAAAGAAAATATACCCACGACTTTCAGGTTCAGGTTGCCCCCCTCAGGGGTAGTAGCATTTATCCTGTCTCCTACATGTACGCCCATCTTTTGGGCAAGGCCCTTACCCATTACTATTACATCAGAACCTTTCAGCAAGTCATTCAGCTGGCCAATATCCATTTTCTTATCCAGTCCGAACAATGAGGTCTGGCGTTCAACATCAATACCATATATATTGCCGGGTATTTTTACTGGACCATTGTTATAAAATACCTGTGTAGACAATTGCGGCGCTACACCTTTAACGCCAGGCATGCGTTCTATACGCTCCATCAGAGAGAGCCCGTTCTTTATCTTGCTAAGTTCATTTTTAGGTTTCTGGTGAGTAACGACATACCAGTCGTTCATTCCGGGAGTATTACCCTCTGCAATAATTTTCTCGTCCTTTATTTCCAAGGGCTTATAGATATGAATATGCGGAGTGTTGTCCATGGCCATATCTTCTGTAAAGTCATTCACCCCGGTCATAAAACTGATCATGATAATGAACATGGATATACCGAAGGTCACCCCGAGCATAGCAACGATACTCTGCTTCTTTTTAGTAAGCAGATGTGTCAATGCGATATTTAATGCCAGTTTCCAGTTCATTATTTCAATATTATTATAGAAGTTGTATCCACACCGCTTTTCACTTCAATCCATTCATCGTCAGCAATGCCGGTCGCTACATGCACGGCTTTTTTCCCATCGCCATCTTTTATCAACACGCTATCTCCTTTCTGCAATGCACTACGCGGTATTACCAACACTTCCTTATCCCTGGCCAATACTATGTTAGCTTCCAGATTAAGACCGTAAATGCCTAATGGCAGTGTTTCATCAAATGTAGCATCTACCCGGAATGACTGCTCTACCTTATTCAGCATAGGGTAGACCTTGCTTATATGCGCTTTAAATACTTTGTTGTCATAGGCATCCATGGTAATAAGTACCTCCTGCCCTACATATACCTTCTCCAGGTCGTCTTCGTCTATCAGTAGCTTAGCTATCATATCTCCTGAACCTATCAATGCCACCGGCTGGTTGGGACTAACAAGGTCGCCTGTTTCTTTATATATATCATAGACAATTCCATCCACAAAGCTCTTTATCCGTCCTTCATTTTGTTGCGCGCGGTTCACCTGCAGTTGATTTTGTGCCTGTTGCAATTGCAGTTTACCAGCAAGGGTCAATTGCTCATATTGTTGTTTAAGGTTCTGGTATTCTTTCAGCGAGCTCTGGTATTGCAGGTAATACTTTTCATAACTGCTTTTCGATATAGCGTCTTCATCAAAAAGTTTTTTGTACCGATCGTACTGCAGCTCATCCTGCTCTTTTTTTATCCTTGCCACCTCTATACGACCCGCCATCTCTTTGAACTGGGGTGCATTTTCATTTACGGTTGATATGGTTCTCTGCACAACAGCATGCGCACCCTGCTCCTGTGCATGACGTACTTCATTGCTGATGTAAAATAACTGCTGGCCTTTATGCACAGTATCTCCTTCTTTCACATAAGCCTCCTGCAGGTATCCATCTACACCGGCCATCACCTTATATTCCTGCTCAGGGAGCAATGTTCCCGACGCATATACTGCTGCGGTCAGCTTCCTGACCTGTGGCTTTGTTGTCACAGCTTTATCTTTACAGCCCAAAACTATTACCGTAATTGCAACAGCCATTGTCAGCGTAGCCCATATAATTGGTCGCTTCATTATCTTAAAAATTTTGTGTACTTAACAGATGATACAATATTCCGTCGGCGAGGTTCTGTAAATATTCCATCCTCGCCTTATTATATTCCATAAAAATATTATTGAACTGGTCGAATTCCATTACTCCCTCTTTAATATTCAGCTTGCCAATGCGTAAGTTGTCTTTTGCATTGGCCAGTTTCTCCGTCAACACCTTCTGTTTATTAAAAGCAGCATTGTATTGTGCAAGCCAATCCTCTTGTTGTTGTGACAATGCAGCATGCGTGCGTTCCTGCTCCAGTTTTGCCTGTTCCAGTTGCAGCTTTGTCTTTTGTTTCGATGCCCTGTAAAAGTTACCCTGAAACAGCGGAACGTTTAGCTTCATCCCAACACTTGCAACATTGAACTCTATATTCTTAAACCCTGCTTCGAAATTCGTTTGCATATTATAGGTATACCTGCCCGATAGCGACAATTCCGGCAGACCTGCAGTGCGGCTTTGCCTCAATGACAATTCTGCTGTGCGCACTTTCAACTCTGCTTCCTGCCATTGCGGACGTGCACTAACTGCTCCTGCCTGGTAAAGCACCGGCCATTCAAAATTGTCCAACTCTTCGTTCAGTACTAATGTGTCTATATCCAATATTGCTACAAGATTGTTAACACTCTTCTGCATAGCCTGCGTGTAACCTATACGTGTTGTTTTCACATCCAGCGAAAGATTTTTTGTCCTGTTGTAATCTGCAGGGTCTATAACTCCCTGTTCATTTCGTTCCGACATAATACGGAGCAACTCATCTGCTGTCTGTTCGTTCTCTTCATTCAACTTTAGTACCTCTTTGGTCACCAATGCCTGGTAATATGCCTGTACTAATTGCAAATGCAGGTTTTCTAATGCCACTTTACTGCTCCACTGGCTTTGCTCATACTGAGTTCGAGCCTTAGATAGTTTAGCCCAATTCTCCATGTCGATCACAGGAACGCTCAGCTCTGCGCCGCTTGTAAACACATACGGCAAGCCAAATTGCGCCTTAAGATATGTGCCGGGCGTACCACCCAGCGCCTCAGCCGGTAGCAACTGCGTAGCCAGTATGGGATAGTGATCACCGGTAGCAAACGCATTGACACGGGGATATAGCACTGAAGACTGCGCCTCCTTATCTTTTTGCGCAATGACCGGCTGTAAGTATGCCTGCCGGGCGGCAGGACTATTCTTATCGGCAAATGTTAATAACTGTTCCAACCCGTCTATGGCTACCTGGCCCCGGGCAGGATGAACAGCTATTATCATCAGAAAAAGATATACAAACCGCATTACAGTAATTATTTATACAAAGAGACATAAATAATAATAATCAAACAAACGCTATTCAACGAAACGGAAATATTCAACAAGGAAGCAGAACTGGATATAGAATATACATTTATCGTAATTTACCTTTATTCTAACTGTCAACTCTTTTACAAAGACATTTTTGGTAGTATATTGGCATTTGCTTGGTATTTTTTTTACACATTTGCATAATATCTAGAAAAACAAACTCCAATTAGCCATAAAATCTAAGAATGCAGGACAACGAAATAATTGCTAAAAACAGAGAAAAGATTTATGAAAAGTTGCAATACAATCCGCAACCTAGTGACTACAACTCTACTATTCCATGGCTGGTTCAACAACAAATATCCGCAACAAATGGAATACATTATGGAGATAGAATCGGAAAACTAAAAGAATATCCTATATATGAATTACCAGTCCCCAATAGCAATAATGGTGGCATTTTTCTGGATATTGGATGTGGTTGGGGACGATGGCTGATTGCAGGTAGTAACAAAGGATATATTCCAATAGGAATAGACCTAAGGTTAGAATTCTGTGAAACTTCAAGAAAGGTTTTACAAGACCTTAATAAGACAGGCTATACAGTAGTTGCAGATTTAGAAAACATACCCTTTAAAAATAACGTATTTAATCTTATTTGGTCATTCAGCGTTATTCAACATACACATTACAGAAGGTTAACAAACTGTCTTCAACACATTAATAGACTTCTTACAAATGATGGTTATACACGTCTAGAGTTCCCAAATAAGCTTGGAATACGCAACAGAATATCGAATGTAAAAAACAGTGAACTTGTTAAAGATGACTATAATAGCTGGTGCGTAAGGTATTATACGCCAGCAGAATATAAAGAAATATTCAATGCCTACTTAGATAATTTTTCTTATAAAAACCACAGCTTTCTAGGTATTGGGGTACTTAAGGAAGATTTAAAGTACGTATCACCCAAAAATAAAATTTTGTGTAGCGCTTCTCTGATAGGCTCGTTTTTGACGGAAGTTATTCCTGGATTAAAACAATATTCTGATAGCATTTATGTTACTGCTAATAAAAAAGCGGAAAATGTAACTCTAAATGAGGCAGTAGGTTCTTTCATGAAGTTACACAGGCAAAACCCAACAGATAATCTAAATATCATTCCGCTGCTACGTTGCCCTAAATATGGCTGCGATATTGAACTCAGTGAAGATAAAACTAAAGCAATTTCAAAAGAGGGAGGCATATATTACCCTATCGAAAATGGCATTCCAATCATGATAGAGTCAGAACACAGAATGTTGTAAGCGCAAAACCTTTCTAATCCATGTTATACTTAAATATTTCAATAGCACTTCCTTTGGACAACAGCACTTTGATAGCATGTTTTACACTACCAAAATGCCATTAGTATCAATAATTAATTAATTTTGGTATCAAATTCAATTGAACACACAGTATGTACAAAGACACACTTATAAAATTCACACCAATACTCATAACACTTCTAGTAATAATAACTCTTGGTATAAAGTATTATAAAATACCAAAAATTAAGAACAAAAATTCTATACGTATTATTTTTACGTCTTTTTTATTCCATGATAAGCAAACACTAAAAAACACTTTCCATAAACAACTAAAAGAATACTATAAAAGAAATAAAAATTTAAACATATTTTTTTACGTCTCATTATTTATTCTTTTGACAGTCTACCTCCTCATGATAGCAGTCTAATTATGTATGATCAACTCTAACCTTTCCACCCTCTTAGTCAACAGTTTTATTTCCAGCTTCTGTACAGCCAGTTCTGTTTTAAAACCATAATACACGCTCAGAACAGTTGATACACTTATTGCAGTGCAAAGCACAAGTGCCCAGATCACCCTCAGGTTAATACCTTTAAGATGCCGGTCTATAATACTAAGTTCATGCTGTGTCATTGTCCCCGGTCTTTTGTTCTCCCGTAAATATGACAGCTAACGCCAGAAAGAGCTGTAATGTATCAAGTAAATAATCTGCCCAGGCCTTTACAATCTGGTGCATTGCATGATCGATGCCCGGCAAGCCGTTTACAATGTTGTCCTTGGCAACAACCAGTAAGGTCAATACTGAAGCAGCATTGATCATCCACTTCGGTGCGTGCTCATTAATCTGTCCTGATCCGAATTTTAGTTTCATGGTAATTTGTTTAAACTGATCAAAATGATGATAGTGTTGTTCTTTTCCAACCTGTTGTTGTTTTCAGGTACAGGTAATTATCATCCCACGCTATATCGCCTGTATTCCCATTCGTGTCTGATTTGACACAGGAGTATACGATCTGCGGATGCGCAACTGGTCATACCCATTAGTTCCGTCGATATCTATCATTGATGTCGGAGCCGAATTATTTGAGAATCTGCCGGTCTCTCCCTTTATATACCACCTATCCACCAGGGCCTGTAATGCAGTACCTGATATAGTGGCTTGGGTTGTAGCAAAAATGACATCTTGTGGTAATGCTGCGCCTGTACTTTTGCCCGCTGCAAGACGTAGCACACCTCCCTGTATATTACTGTCAACTCCTGCACCTGAACCATTGATAGTTACATTACTGCCTATTTTGGTAGCTTGTCCACTTCGCGGACCCGTACCGAAATAAACATCGTTGAATCCACAACTACTACCGTTATATCGTGACTGAGCTAGTATCAACTGGTTATCTGCAGTAGTCACCTGGTTGTACCCCATAATTGCACAAAAATGATGCAATACCTGATTACCTGCTCCTATAATAGAAGTACCTTCTGAAACGGAGTTTGGCAAATAATTGATCACATTATTAGCACCAAACACTTGCGCATATGCGTCTGCACCTAAAACAGAGTTGTATGAACCAACCACTGTAGAATAATAATTTGCTGCAACAGCGTCATTGTAAAAACCAAGATTCAATATATACTGCTTATTATTGTTGCTGCCGCTCAGGTTATACCCTATCTTTATATTCATTGGCTCATAACCACTATTATAGCTGCCAATGCTCATGCCCTTACCTGCTGATACACTGGAATAGATATTCATACCCGCTGAGTTATTATCAAAATACAGTCCATTGTTAAGTGTTGTTTCCTGGGTAAACCTTGCCGTACCATTTACATTGAATTTATACCCGGCATCAGTTGCTGAAGCAATACTCACGTTCCCGTTTGCAAAAATGCTCATACGCGATGTATTATTAGTCAGAATATCCAATTTATGGCCATCTTTGATCCCCAATGAGACATCTACTCCAAAACTATTACCGCCTGAAGCAAAATAATTATCCGTTAGAAATGATCTTGTTGCCAATGTGCCGGCGGTATCGCTGAAGGGGATTCTTCCGGCAGCAATGCTGTCAACATAATTATACGTGGCAATAAAACGGTCTCGTGCTGTATCGCTCTTCAATGCTGTTGTGCTAAGGTCCGGCAGGTTGTTTGTAATGAGTTGTTTTATCAATGATGTATCCTTATAGGTCATGTATCTTACTCGATCTGTGCCATCAAAATGATACAAAACCGAATCGGCGAGATCATAAACGTACAGTCCCCTTGCTGAAGTATTGATACTGTCTAACAATACTTTGGGAAATAAGACGCCCCTGTCTGTTGTATCTGTACCCATTTGCAGCCAGGCAGAGTTATCAGAAAAAGCCCGGTTATTCTGCCCCAGCGACAACGAGCCGGCAATATAATATCGTTGCATCAAAACACCGGTTTGGGCGTGTGCTGTTTGTAATGTCAATATCAGCAATGTTATAATAATTGTTCTCATGGTTATGCTATTTAAAATAAATGATCGTTATTTTCTGCCCCTCCATAAGAGGAGTATTAAATGTAATGGTCGTATCAGGTTGTGAGAAAATATATGCCTCGTCGCCCGCTCCTTCCTGCCTGATGGCACCTTCTATAAAAACCACTACCTGCTTAGCATTGGTTAGCTGAACATAACTGGCTTCGGCTTGTCCTTCAGTGGCCACAAATTCTATTTTGCCGGTAGTAAAAGGTACTCCATCTCCAACTACAGCCGGGCATACATAGTCAGTACCAGGCAGTATGGGTATGGTTTTGGCACAGTAATTTGTATCATTCAGAATAGTGTTGTCAGGCTTATACAGTTTGAAGGTATAATTATAGTCTTCATTCAGTACGGCAGGCACTACTATATTCTCGCCCTGTGTTGCTGTGAACTGGATGTATTGATAAGCTCCGTTGAATGTGGTCATAAAAGCCCAGGTGCCCGTATCTGTTGCTGTTACAGGCAATATAACAGCGATGCTGCAAACGGGTATCTCTCCCAGGTTAACCAGGTTGGTTGTACTCATGGTTTAATAATTAAAAGGTTCTTTAATACAATTTCCGGGAATAAACATCTTTGAAACGCTTAGCGAAAGCCTGACTATTGTTTCGTCTGTTAGTCTTTGCAGTGTGGCATTTATGTCTTCCATTGGCATGCCGTACAACTCACTTGCAACTACCTGCTCTCTGTTCCACGTACTGGTTACCGGCAATATATTCAGCGGCTCATACATCATCACTGTGTTGCGCAGGTTTTCTATCAGCCTGTATGCATCGGCATTATTCACAATGGCCACCAGGTGCACGCTCATAGTATCAAGGCACGATATGTTTTGTGCGCCATTATCTGTCACACGCTCCTGTTCTTTTGCTTCATATTTCGACCAGGTATCATTCCGCAAATAGAAATAATTACCTAAGCCATCAGCAAACATAATACGGCGCATATCTTTCCCGTCCTTTATCAATATGGCATCAGTTGTATCATCCTTAAAAGCATTTGCAAAGCCTGTAGAGAAGTACTTATTATGCTCCAGTATATGGTCTCTCAGGTATTCAAAATCTTCGTTTTGCATGGTTGGTGTTTTTAGTTTTTGTAAATCTTTTCTTTTTCAGCTGCTTATTTGCAAATGTGTTTTTACCGCCTGTTTGAGCAACCTTTTCCCTACGGTTCTTTTCTGCCAGAGCTTCAAGAAACAGCCTGTATTCTTCCAGTGTCATGACCTGTAGAGTTTGGTAATGAAATACAATGCCATATTTGTTCCTACGGCTATATAGCAGAGGTACCAGGTAAAATTGATGACCAATATTCCAATCGATGTCTCAACGTTCATGGTTACCCAGCAACCAACAGCCTCTCTCATAAAGAACAGGTATATCCAAAACCCGGTGAACGTTACCAGATGACTGAAACACAATTCACACATACCTCCTGCCTTCACCAAAAATTCTTTGCCTTGCATATCCCATGCATGCAACCTGTTCTGCCAGTTCAGCAATTTGTCCAGCCATTGTCCGGGCTGAATACTGATGTATAATATCTTCGCTATGCAGGCATTAGCTACCCATGCCACAATCGTGTATAATAAAAATGTTATCATGTTGCTTTGATTTATAGTTTATCAAACGTTTGTCACCCACCTGATGCCGTTACACAAAAGGCAGTCATCGTTAAATTGTTTTAGTATGCCCGGCATCGCTCCGATAAATGTTTGCCATTTATCACGATATTGATCTTCCAGGTCTGCCAGGTAGTTCTTTGTCTCTTCCCTGCCATACACCACCCAGTTGTTCAGGCGATTGGTGCGCAAATGTTCTTCAAGAAGTAGCACCCGGCTTTTCAGCCATACTATCTCTCCTACGTATGTTTGTGCCATGTCGCACAGCAGTTGTCCGTATTCGCAGCCACAGCTAAACTCAAGATTGATGCCGAACCCCTCTTTGCTGGTTATCTCTTTAGTATCATACCAGCCTTTTGTGTAACCACAATCATTAGGCATTCTCCCATTACACCCTGTAAAGCATGTCAGATAGCTACTGCATACGGATACATTTGTCCCGTCCAACAGCACACGAGCAAATGTGCCCTTCAGTTCATACTCTATATTGAATGTATTCACCTTATTTGCCTCCAGGTCAATATTATAAGTACTGACAATTCCCCCTGAGTGGTCGTCATATATTTTCAGTTCCACACCTTCAGCATTTGCCAGTGCATACACCTGCACATTGTGTATCACGAGTTTTCTCAGCTTTCCCCTTATCTTACTATTTTTGTATAGCACTACCCCCCTTTCTTTAGTTTCTTCGGGGTAAGTAATGTTTGTTTTGAATTCGCCTGTGGTGTACTGCTTGACAGAAAGGTCAGGTATTACTTTATTTGCCGCCATAACACTCATCAGGTCATTACGTACCAGAATCAACGCCTGCACTACTTTTTTCTTTGCCAGGTTCAGGCCTGATACGTATTCCTCATTGGCAATGTTTGCCAGGTTCTTTGCCGATATTTCGGGGGCGTCCATCAGGTCAAGCCCACTCAGGGATTCTACCTGTTCACCTGCGCAAACATCCCGTACTGAAATAATATTCTGTAATTGGTTCATGTTGATAGTTCTTTAAATATTTAAGGATTAAAGCTCCCCCGCGCTACTGTACGGGGGGGCTTTCATGGTGGGATAATTAAGGGGCTGTTGCGAAGGAAATATCAGTAGCATCATTTACTTTTCCTGTAATAGCACTATATCCTGTATAAGTGATCTTGGTAGTATCAATGGCGAACATATAACCTGTAATACTTGCATTGAACAAGTCTTTCAGTTCGCCCGCATCGGCAACCGTCTGATTAGGATAAGAGGTCTGGCCGGCTACTGTCAGTTTGTTTACATACAGCGGGAATGTCACCTCACCAGATGTGTCCCATTCATAAGTATCGCTGGATGCTCCTGTCAAAGGTGTTCCTCCTGTAGGGCACTCAAATATTACCGGAGCACATGTCGTATAGTGGAACACACCATTCACGCCGGGGATGTTACATACTGCAGGGGGCATAAAAAATATATCCCACTCCAGTTTCCATTGGAACGTCCAACGGTAGTTACACTTATCGTAATTCACGTCCAGGTCCCAAAGCAAACCTGTAATAGGGTCTGCAAGTACACCTTGTATATAGTCAGTACCTCCACGTTGATATATTGTATCAATTGCATCAATATTCTGAAGGTCTGTTGCGAATATTCCGGCATTTTTACTGAAACTGACAAACTTCAGCATCTGCGGATCGAACGTCAGGATATGTTCCGTATCCGTATCAGCATACGCATCATTTATCAAGCTATCGTAATAAGCATTGCTGCGACCAATACGGCTTATATTCTGTCCCTGATCATTCACACCGCCTACTTCTACGGCTTTGCGCCAGTGAAAAACATCAGTACCACCTACAATGAACGGATTTGAAAATCCTGCGTCACGATAAGTGCGTTCTATTTCCCACAGACCTACAGGGTTGACATTGCCTGTTGTTTTATCCATAAAAGGCAACATACGGGCCTCGTTACCGTCAGGCAACAAGCCTGTAGCTGCTACGAGTAATCCTGCAGCCTCAACTGCGAGTTTGCGTCTTACTGCCGGTAATGCTGCATTAATAGCCGCCCTGGCATGATCACTGAATGTATAATTACCATCCACATAACGAACATCATCCCTATTCAATTGATATACAGCAGATGCAGTAGTTCGTGATATCTCAAAAAACACCTGTTTCGGCTCAACGACAATTCCCGGGTCGCAGATACTTTCCGTACCCGTACCATCATCGGTACATACGGGCGGGTAATAATTGATCTTAAGTTGACGTTTTTTTCCTGCTTCAGCTTGCAGGTCAGTCTCGTTTATGGTGGTATTAAATTGTCTTGCTGCCAGCAATGCTGATAAAACCTCGTAAGGCTGTCCTTGCTTAGCGTACTGCAAAATACTTTTCTGGGTTGCCTGCATGGCATTCTTAAAGCTCATGGCTTATATAGTTAATAGAGTTAAAAAATTATTGCATCGCTTCAGGCGCGAACTTGAAAATAGCCTGTAACGTATTGTTTACAGTAGCCGCGTCCGGCTGCGGAATAATTTGAAATAGTAGTGGAGTAAAAGCGAGATACCGACACACTAGCCTTCAGCCCAGGCCTCAATAGCATTCATGCCGGGCTGATCCGTATCGGTTGTGTTTAATACAGGCCATGGCTCAGTGCCAATATCCGATGGCAATATGTGACGTGTATCACGCATAAGGATACCTGTCCGTTCTGCCCACTCGCGGGCAAAGTCTTCGTCTGTGACAGGTTTGTTATCACCTACCATAGCAGGCTGACCTTCTTTAAAAAGTTCCAGTCTACCGCTGGATTCATTATAACGCACCTCGTATACTTTTTGCATTTTATACTTCAACATTTCGGCTTGCTCATCTATATCTCCTCCTTTTCTAGGTAGCTGCTGTATAATGCTCACACACCGTGATGTAATGTCTTTTTGCCTGTATTTATCACTTTCGGCAGCCAATTCCTCCTGGTGTTGCGCTTTCAGGCTTTCTATCTGCTCTTCATAATCCTGCACAGTAGCTTCCAGGAGTGTCTGCTTTTCAGCTTCAGTCTGGTTATACCTGCTATCGATAGCGCCTTTGCATTTCGACAGCATCTGCTCAAGGCTCAGGTCTTCCAGCTCTTTTCTCGGAATGGAGAATACCCTGTGTGCGGCACTTCGTAAAGCACCAAGATAACGCGCAGTAAATGCTGACTCTGCTGCGGACTTAACTTCTTCGGTCAATATCGGCTTCAGGTCTTTTGACAACACATCATTGATATTGATAATTACAGACTGAATGTCAGCATCTTTATCTGCAGTCTGCTCATCCTCCACAACTGATACACCTGCGGTGAGCTGCGAAAGTAATTTGTTGGCTTGTTCTATTGAGAGTTTCATATTGATGGTGATTGTTTATGGTAATTGTGTTTTTTATAATAGTGTATTTCAACTTGTTCCCGTAAATACGTTTATACTTATTCTCGGGATAAAAGAATGCTTCAGACCTGTCCTCATTACTACCGTCGTTTAGCGGGATTATGTATACATAACCGGGAGGTATCTTCAATTGGCTTTCATCAGTATCTTGAATATAGGCACTTGAAACGTACAAGGGCTTTAATTTACCTGGTGGTGCTTTATTATCTTCATCGGTGATCATAATTATTTGATTTTAAATTCTTTGGGATATTTACCAGATAACAACAAAGCCGTTTTTCTCGCGAGTGTCATTATTCTCCCTGTACGAAAGTTTTGGATTGTGGTCTTAATTGTGCTTATTTTCGAAATATCTGCACAGTGCTGAACTTTAACAGGCTTCATTTCTCCTACCGGCTCAGGTTGATTGTACCGGGGAAAGGTAAATGACGGCACTTTATTTTCGTACAAAGGTTCCATAGAGATTGTTTACAATAGCAAATATACAACTTTAATTTAAATAACAAAATTTATTTCTAAAATTGTTTTGTTGCATAATATAAATAAACTAAATGCAAGGTTTTTCTAAAGATTAATAAGCCATTAAGATGTTAGAGATGTAATGACCCGGCTTTTTTTACCAAGTTAACATTGCTTAATTTTAGATACATTTATCACTTTAGAAACTATAACTCATGAGATATGCATTCCTTGTGTTATTCCTGACAATTTGTGTTGCTGCATCTTCGCAACCTTACCTGGATTCATTCAACATCAACACAAATAGTAGCTATAACAACAGTTCTTTCCCACGTAACCTATATGGTTATGGCAACACCCTGTACTTCAGCGCAAATGACAGTGTACATGGATATGAGCTATGGGCATTTTTCTCCAACACTACAGCCCCTATGCGTCTTACAGACATACAACCAGGTACAAAAAGTTCAGTATTGCTAAACATCAGGCAATTAGCTGCCATAAAAGGATCTATATATTTTGTTGCAACAGATAGTGCGCATGGTAATGAATTATGGTATATAAATGATAATACTCCACCTACAATGGCAGCAGATATATATACTGGAACATACGGATCTAACCCTACATATCTCACCGTATTGAATGATGACCTGTATTTTGCTGCTTTCTCTAAAGAGTATGGCTCCGAGATGTGGGTTATTAACACTAATATGAAAACTCCGAAGAGAATAACTGATGTCAACCCTGATAGTCTCGGAAGCGTTGTAAGAGAGATTGCTGCTTTCAACAACAAAATATATTTCCAGGCCTTTACACCGGCTACCGGGTCGGAATTATATGAATATGACCCCGTACAGGATAAGACAATGTTGGTAGCAGATATTTATGTTGGCAATGCTGGCAGTAGTCCTGCTAACATCACTGTACTTGACAATAAAATATATTTTAGTGCACGAGAGGATCAATATGGTACCGAACTATATGAATATGACGGAACTAATCCTCCTAAAAGACTAACAGACCTTAATCCCGGGTTAGGCAGCGGAGTATACCCAAGCGCCAATATGGCTGTATTAAATAGTAAGCTCTATTTTAATGGATACGATGCAAACAGCAGTTCCTATCAATTATTTCAATTCGACCCAACGAATAATAATACCTCAATGGTATATGCAATAAACCCGTCCGGTGCTGCCACCCCAAATGATTTTGCGGTTTATGACAATAAGCTATTTTTCAGTGCATATGAAACTACTGCCGGTATTGAATTGTGGATGTACGATGGAAGCAACAATCCTGTAAGAATAACTGATATAATGCCCGGCAGTACTAGCAGCCTTATAGATAATGTTACAGCGACGGGATTAGGCCTATATTTCTCAGCCAGGGGTAGTGATGTTGGCACCGAGCTATTCCGCTACTCAAATTATGCCCTCGGTGTACAAAATGTACAATTTGACGGAGGAGTTACTCTATACCCCAATCCCGCTAAAAGCAATGTCTACCTGGACATAACTTTAAACAAAAGTCAAACATTGAACACAACTGTAACAGATATTAACGGCAGAGTTGTTCACCAATCTGGTAATATTTTGTATGGTGCATCGCAATACATCATTGAAATACCTTTAAATGAGCTGCCTGCTGGCAGCTACATATACCAACTCAAGAGTAATACGGGGAGTATAATGGCGACCGGAAGATTTCAAAAACTGTAGCCTATTTATCTTGAAAAAATTTGGTCCTGCCGGCAAATGCCGGCAGGACCTTTTCATATATACCCCTACTTATGAAAAACTATTGTTTAACTATTTTCACCACTTCGCCATTTTCAAATCGGATCAGGTACACACCGGCTGCATATGCAGACACATCTACCAAGTTAGTTATCTCCCTGTTATAGAGCACTCGTCCGTTCATATCCGTTATTATCATCCTTTGTCCCTGCAAAGTAGCCGGATACTTAATATTTACGTTACTGCCAGTTACTGTCGGGTATACTTTTATCTGTTCGTCAGCAACAACCTGTTCTATACCTAAAGGGATCAGCGTAAGGCTGTCATTTACAAACGGATCTGACCACTTGGGATTGGTGTATACATCCGTTCCGGTAAGTGTTCTGATGAAAGCAACCAGGTTGGCTTTCTCTTGTGTCGTAAGTCTTAATCTTTGCAGATTCCCGCCAGGCCTCAGTTTAGGATCAAGGGTCGGGTTATCCTGCGGGATAGAATCATAATGGTTGATCACATCCAGCAATGTGTTTAGCCCGTTTTGTCCCGCAGTATGCATAAAGCCACCGTATGCGTTGCCATTCATATCTACCACGTCCCTTAATGAAGGGGCTTTGGTATTTGTCAGATCAGTAGTTGTAGTAAAAGACCCCGTCACACCGTTGTTCCTCGAAACAGGTGCAATATCAAATTCGGGGGCTCCATGACAACCAGCACAACCTGCACCTCCGGCAACACGTATACCATTAGCGTCAAACTGGGGTGCTGCCATAAATAACTGTTTTCCCTGGTTCTCCTGCTGAGTAAAATTCTGGAATGGCCCATTAGGGTTACCTGTCAGTGCTATGCCAGCATCATATTTTGAGTCAAAAGATTGTATACTCCTGATAAACTGAGCTAAAGCTCGCTGCATCCTGTTTTCTGTGATATTTGCATCCCCATATACCCAGGTAAATAATTGAGGATAGTACCAGGTGTTATTCATTTTTGTTATCAGGTCAGCTAATGCCGGATCTCCATTCTGGCCGCTATACCCCATTTCCGTATGGTCCTGAATAGGCATTGTTGTCTGTTGCTCTAATGTCAGTGCCCTTTCATCCCAGAAAAAATGGGTTTCATTCGCAAAACGTGCATTCACTAGTCTCATAGCATGCCTGCCAGTAGTTCCGTTCACACCTGCGCTGGCACTGGCAGTATCGCTGAACGCAAGACTTTGTTTATGACAACTGGCACAAGCAACTGTATTGTTGACAGACAGCTTTTTATCATAAAAGAGCACACGGCCTAGTGTTGCGCCCTTATCGCTGATCGTATTGTTCAGTGGTGTATTATCCTTGGCTATATAAGCCGGTATAGACTGGTTGGCGTAATTTTCCGGGGTACCCAGGTCTATTGATGCTGATATAGCAATTGATGCTACAGCAGGCAAAATGATAAGATGTATCCTTTTCATAGAAGTACTTATAAAAGTTGATTACAGCAAAGGGCAATTATTACGACCGGAATAAAAAACCAAAGTTTAATATGTAGTCAAAATACCTTTTCACCCTTTATGACGACACTAGTAGGCATTTCCTTCGCAACCAGGCCTTCTTACTAATTTTTCGGACCATAACTTTTATGTAGATTTTAATCTACAGGATTGATTACAGATATTACTTTTACCGCGAAAACAATAATTTTTCTAAAGTTGAATAAATAACAGCCTCTGATTTCAGGGGCTGTTATGTTTTTTAAACACATATAAGTAATTGATTACCAACAACAAAAATTAAAAACCCACAAATCTATCTTGTTTGCACTCCTTATTGATGTAACAATTACCTTTAACCTACCTCAAACATCTACATATTATGAATAATAAATTACATATTCTGATTATTGCAGGAGGGATATTTTTTCTGAACGCATGTATTCCGGATGCCACCGTAAATCCCGATCCTGAACCGGTTCAAACAACCGATCTGGGATCGTGGACATTGGACGGAACAACCAATAATGTAGAATATTCATCTCGTTCTGATATCGGAGACTTCCACCTTACAGCTGAAAGCGCTCCGCCCGACCCTAAAACCAGCAGTATTAACCGCTGTGACATATACTACGATGGCGGACTGCCCAAAACCATGGACTATGCTATCGTAAACTCAAGAGATAGCTTTGGTACCGTGAGCAAATATGTATTCATCGAAGTAAGTGAACTTCTATCCGGCTCATTATACCGGAGTATGAATGAGCCCACCAGTAAAGCCACATTTGTACTCAGCGATGATGGCAGGATAACCGCCAGGGTACAGGATATAAAACTTGTAAAATATTATGGCAAAGGGAAAGACACGGTTTCATTTTCTTGTGAGATAACAGAACGTAAAAACTAACATTTTTTTCGAGGGTCACGAATAACAAGGGGAGCTAAACAGCCCCCCTCTTTGTTATTTGGTACTCATATCCAATGATATATCTTTCATTGCTTTCAGCCCCATCAGTTCCATGTATTGCATTGCGTTGTTACCATTATTACCTGCACTACCTGATTGGTATAGAGGTACAAGGTTACCTTTAAATTGAGCAAATGCATTCCATTTCATTTCTTCAGCTTTCAGCCAGGTATCCAGCTTTTGCTTCAGTGCACCGTCAGCCTGCATTACCAGGCGCTTTTTGGCGGCTTCACCCTCACCTTCCAATATCATTTGGCGTTTGCGCAATTCGGCTGTTTTCACATCCTCTTCGGCCACCTTACGACGCATCTCGGCTTGTGTCACCTCTTTTGCGGCTATCACCTCTTGATCCCACTTAGCTTCGGCGGCTTTCGCCTCACCTTCTTTCTCAACAGTCAAAGCTCTTTGTTCCGCTTCTTTGGATTTTGCCATTGCGGTTTGCACCTCCATGGTTGCACGACGCTGTGCTTCTATTTGCGCTTCCACTTTATCATCATACTTGATGCCTTCTATCGAAAGGTTGCTCAAAGTGATACCATAGCTTTTCAGCGGAGACACTTCTTGCCTTAGTGTAAGACCTTTTACTGTATCATATTGTATCTCTACAATGGTGATGGTCTTTTCTTGTCCCGAAATAGGGTCAACTGCCTTCACGTCTTTTTGTATGGTTTGATACACACCTTTGGCTGCTTGGTCTTCTATCAATTGTATCAGATAGCTACGCTTTTCAGCGTAAGACTCTTTGGAGCTCATCAGCGGGCCCGTCATGTAGATGGACTTTTTGATGTTGGTCTCTATCAAATCGTTTTCCAACGCTTCCTGAGAACCGTAGATACTATGCAATTCGATGATCTTATCATCGCTCAACGGCATTTTGTAACGCACCGAACCACTGATGGTGGCTGTACCCGCATCATTCCACCTTACGCTGATGGAGCGGTCATCTTTACCGGAGGTGTTGAACCAGAACTGTGCGGACTTATGATAATGTGTGGCTTTACCGAACCACTGTCCCACCCATCCCGGCTCTTTGTACACGGAGAGCTTACCTGTTATCGGTGCTTGTATCACCACAATTTGTCCCGCATCCACATCTTCAAACAAACCGCCTATTGAGAATGTTAACACTATCAATGTGATGCCTAAAACGGCACCGATTATTTTTTTACGTAAAGAAATTCTTCCGATACTATTTCTCATTTTTTTACTAGTTATTCTATTTAAAAATCTTGTTATTAATAATTATACATCTGTTTCTTTGTCCAGCTTTTTCAGCTTTTGCCGCTGTCTGCTGATCTTATCTTTCACATGTTTGTACTGCTTTGTCGCATCTTGTGCCTGGTCGTACAGGTCCTCATCTTTGGCGGGAATAATGATATCATCCCTGCTGCCTTTTTTGAAATACCAGAAAAACTCAAGTTTGTCTGTAAACATAGGCAGTACTATCTGTGTTACGATCGTGATGAGCAATAGTGCAATCAGCACGATCAGTATCATTGCTCTTAGCATAACTGATCAAGTTTTGTAAGGTTAAGAAAATACAAGGCAGGGTACTGCACTACATGTGCTGCACTACGTTTCAGGAACCTATGCGCCGGGCAAAAAGTGCGCCTTTACACTCCCGGTACTCGGGGCATTTAATCCTGGTTTCAAGAAATAACAAGAGGTGATCGACTTCAGATCAAAGCCGCTGTATTCTGTAGGAGATCCAAAAAATTATGGAGGTTTCATCGTTTAATTGCTATGCATGCAAGATAACAAATATCTTTCATTCTAACAAATTAACACCATAGTTATCATCGTAATATATAAAGGATAGAAGGTTCATTTTAAAGATTTAACTCATGGAAGACTATATAATTTATGTAATTACATTAATTTTACCCCATAAAGCGTCATGACAATTCCATGACAATCAGCCGGTATCATTTATTTAAGAGCAAAACAAACAACATCTGGAACAGGTAAAAAGACAAATACTCAGACCTACAATACAAATAATATTTTTCACTCAACTATTGATTCTGTTGAGCATTACATCCTATGGTAGTGTAATAGATAGCCTGAAACATGTACTAAGCAGCCACGGCTCCCACGATACTACTAAGGTGAGCCTGATGTTACACATAAGTGTACAATACCAGAACATTAGTGCTGATTCTCAAAAAAAATATGCTGAAGACGCATATACGCTTGCTCAACAACTGGGTGATGCATATATATTGAGTCGGTCACTTAACCAGATGGGGGCCGTTTTTTTTAACAATGGCAAATACGATAGCTCGATATATTATTATCAACAAGCGATCGATGTCTGCGATGCAAACGGTATGGAGGACCAAAAGGTCTACGGCTATACAAACATAGGTAATGTGTACATGCGACTGGCCGACTACATAAGGGCACTGGCATACTATGATACAGGTTTAACATATGCTGAAAAATATGATGACAACCGATCACGAGGAAGGATATTAAGCAATATCGGATCTATTTATTATGATCAGGGTGCCTATTCAAAAGCTTTGAATAATTTTCTTGAAGGACTGGAGATACACGAAGAAATGGACAATCAGCATGATATTGCTCTCTCGGTCCTAAACTTGAGTAATGTATACTACCGCTTAAAAGATTACCCCAAAGCCAAACAATACATTGCCCGTGCAATGGATATGGCAAAAAAAACAACCGACAAGTGGTCTGTAATCTCATGCCATACCACCTATGCAAGCATATTCAATGAAGAAAAAAAATACGACTCATCACTGCTCTGCCTGCAAGAAGCACTGGCTTTATCTTTAGATATCAATCAACCATATGTTACCAATCTTTTGAAAGGCAACATCGCAGAATGCTACCTGCATATGGGGCGACTGGACAGCGCTTATGTCCTGTATAAAGAGTCTATAAAGGTTTCAGAAAAATTGAAGGATATAGAGGGGATTGCTATTGCCAAAGGAGGTGTCGGACAGGTATTGGTAAAAAAAGGGCAGAAAGAATTAGGGCTAAGATATATTGAAGAGGGGCTGGCGTTGATGGAAGAAGCCGGCATGAAACAGCAGGCATTGGAATTGGCAGAGATATTGGCTACTACCCATGAAGAAATGGGTAATTACAAAAATGCGCTTAAGTATACTAAGTTAAAAGAAGCTTATGAAGATTCTCTCTCGCTTGATAAAGCAAAAAAAGAAGCAAGTAGCCTGCAGTTTGAATATGAACTGGCAAAAAAAGAAGCACAGATAACCCTGCTCGAAAAGAATAATGCGTTGGAAGCGGGGAAAACAAAGCTTAACCGCATGTTGCTGGCAGCTGCACTTGTTGGCATGTTACTGGCGAGTATTATTGCATTCCAGTTTTTCAGAAACTTGAAACGTGCACGTATTACCAATGAACTGATATTGAAACAAAAACAGGAAATAGAATCGCAGGCACGAAAACTTGAGGTACTGAACAATTTTAAAGATACTACTTTCTCGGTTTTATCGCACGACCTGCGTAGCCCCATCAACGCACTCACCGGAACAATGTCTATGCTTGATGAGGGTATCATCACCCCGGGAGAATTTGCGTTATATAAACAGGAATTAAATAATAAGCTCCAATCAGTGACCCTGATGCTGGACAACTTGTTGCAGTGGGCAAAAATGCAGATGAAAGGTGAACACACGCTAGATCTGGAAAAAATAAATATTCGCAGAAAAACGTTGAAAGCATTTGCGGTATTAAAAGATGCTGCTGATCAGAAAAATATTAAACTGGTTGCGGAGGTACCTGAAAATCTATATGCTATGGCAGATAAGAACCAGGCAGAAATGGTGATGCGTAATCTTGTTTCAAACGCCATAAAATTCACTCCGGTAAACGGTACAGTTACCGTTGCAGCAGAAAAGAATGGTTCTATGGCTGCTATTAAGGTAATTGATACTGGTGTGGGGATGACCAAGGAACAAATAGATAAGCTATTTGACGGGACACCTAACCAAAGTACTCAGGGTACAGGTGGAGAAAAAGGTACCGGAATCGGCTTGCAATTGTCCTACAACTTTGTTCGTAACAATGGTGGCAACATTGTCGTAGAGAGTGAACCGGGCAGAGGAACTACGTTCCTGCTTACACTACCAGCCTAACAGAAAATCTTAAAAGAAGTAAAGGCCCCTATTCGGGGCCCGGAAGCTTGGTCGGATGTGATGATTTTGTGCAGCTGTTTGGATGTGATGATCTTTGGAGCTACCGGGTTATTTTTCTTCTCTTATCCCCGGATTTGTTGATACAAACTTACAACCCCTTAACACTTATGCGAAAAATATCACATCCGTTAACTCTCTGTTTGCAATCTATTAACGAGTGATTAACATAAGTAAAGCCACAACAAATTGACGATCAGGTTATTTTAACACTTGTCATAGTAAGCGAGCCCGCCAGTGCCTTGTCGTTAAAAAAGGTTGCTGATTCATTTTTTCTTTGCAAAGCAAGTACGTACAACAATGGGTAATAATGGTCAGGCGTTGGTATAGCCAGCTTGGCTGACTTACTCAGCTTTTCATATTCTATCAAAGCTCGATGGTCACCATTACCAATCTTCTCTTTAAAAATGGTGTTCATCTCGTGTGCCCAGTCAAAACCATACTCTTCATTTATCCTGTTGAAGTCTCCACCGGGCAGCGCCATCATACCCAGATTGTGCACCATGTTGCCACTGGCCAGTATCAGCACGCCTTTTTTACGCAAAGCCTGTAATTGTTTTGCAAGGTCATAATGATATTGCGGCTCCTTATAATAATCTATACTCAATTGTATCATGGGTATGTTGGCGTCAGGATACATTTGTCGTACCACGCTCCATGCGCCATGATCAAGCCCCCAGTCATGATCCATACCCACATTAGTACTTGTAATGAGTTTTGCCGTTTCGGCTGCCACTGCAGGACTACCCGGTGCCGGGTACTCTACATCAAACAAAGCTTCAGGGAAACCACCAAAGTCATGTATGGTTTTTGGGTGCTCCATGGCTGTAACATGGGTACCACGCGTCAGCCAGTGTGCTGATACTATCAGCACTGCTTTGGGTACCGGTATCTCACCAGCCATTTTCTTCCACCTGCGCGAGAATTCATTATCTTCAATTGCGTTCATAGGCGAACCGTGCCCTACAAACAATACAGGCATATACTCCTCCTGCTCTTTCAGCTCATCTGTAAATCTTTTGAATCCTGATAGTGTACTCATAGCCGCGGCTCCCGCCAATAATGTGATAAAATCTTTCCTTTTCATCGGAATTAATACTTATCACAAAGTTCATCATAATTATTGACAGCTACTATCACACTAAACTATAGCATCATAAATGTACCTACATTAATAGTTTATTCCACGTCTGCCGGTCTACAATCCCGTTGCCTGTCAGTCCGTTAGCTTGTTGAAATTTTACAACGGCTGTTTCTGTATTCTTACCAAAATATCCGTCTGGCTCGTCGGCTATAAAACCCTTTGTTTTCAGTACGTCCTGCATATCATATACTACGTATGACCGTGGGAATCCATTCATAACTGTAAACCCGGGCAGTGTACTATTCAGCATCTCTAACAGCGAACCATTAAATACATCCTGGTCCAGGTGCGCATAAGGATCGTTACCCGTTCCGTTCTCACCGAAATGCGTTTGCCAGAAAGTGGCACTACTCCACGGTTTGGGTATAGCTCCTTTACCATTCAGGTTTACGATCCACGCCATATGCTGTTTAAAGTACTCATTATCTACATTGCTACACTGTGGAAAAACATAGGTATTCCAGAAGTTAACTGCAGTGTAGATAATAGGCTGAACATTAAGTGCGTGTTCTACAGCCGTCATAAATGCTTTGATCTGGGTAAGTCTTTTAGCAGGTGTTAATTGGCTCCACTGCTCCCCCTTACTTGATTGAGCCCACTCTATATCTACAACTGGAGGAAAAACTCCAACCCTGCTTACTTTTTTATATTGACTTATGAAATTATCTGCTTGTTGCAGGGGATCTGAAAAAGGCCTCAGGAAATGATAGGCACCACATATCAACCCCGCATCCCGGCTTAGTTGCCAGTTGCTGGCAAACTGTCCGTCCTGTATCGTGGCTCCTTCTGATGCTTTAATAAAGTTGAAGTATAACCTGTTCTTCCAGGACATATCGCGCAACACCTGCGCATTTATTGTATTATGATGTGATATATCTAATCCATTCAGCATAACGATATGGTTTATTGTTCAAAATCTGTTGTGTTCCTCTCTACCTCCTCCTCTTGTGGAGCCACTGTATTACCTCCTGCTACCCTGTTAACAGTACTGTCAGCACCCGGTTGTTGTTTAAGACTTCTGTTTGGTGTAACACCATTTTCTGTAGCCTTTATACCCAGATAAGTAGCAGAACTGATACCTAACAAGGCTAATTGCCATTCCGAAAAGTCAATAAAAGGATATTTGCGTGCTGCAAAGTTCATTGCGAAAAAGCTAACGAAACCTATCCCGAATACAACGTTGAATATCAAAGACTGAAACCTGTGTACGCAAAGCCCGGAACCATCTGTCAACAGATCTCTGAAGAAAGAGCGCTGAGATGAAGCTTCATCTTGTTTTCTGCTCCCCATAGCAACATTATTATCCTGAAGGTCTTTCTGGTCCAATATCCTTCCGCCAAGGTGAACGGTAGCACCCAAGCCTAACAGGGTAATACAAGTAATATTGAATGGTAAAAGGTCCCATGTTTTGATAAAGAAAAGGACAAAACACACTACTATGATCATTGTCCACCAATACAGTTGAGAACGGGAATAACTGTACGGCCTTTCCACCACCGGCAATGGAGCACCGCTCGCGTCTGTACCATGATCACGCAGCATTGCTGTTTTTAACACCACGTAAAAGGAAATGATCACAATAGTCAACACAAGTAATGACATAATAAACGGATGAATGGTCCAGGGCTTACCACCTATCCTCCATTCATTTTTGTATATCGTACCCAACGGATCGGCCTTAGCCCGTGCTACTGCGGATGAATCATAATAAGTATCAATAGCTGCTGCTGCTTTCAGTGCTGCAATGCTATCATACATACGCTGCAGAGAGTCTGACATTACCGCGGTTCTGTTGTACAACTCCCGTAAGCTATCAGATGTATCTGCCTTAGTACTAATATTGAATAAACACAGTAAGAACATGCATATGAGGGTGATCTTTTTCATAGTTTAGTTTTGAAAATGAGCTTTCAACAAAGTTTAAAAATTAAAATCAATTTTCATACGTGAAAAACACCCTGTTTAAACTGATTATAAATTCACACCCCGCATTTATTATCTTCGATAAAATGTTATTATGAAAAAGCTGTTTTTCTTATTGACCTTATTGGCAAATGCCTTTAGCCTATACGCGCAATCATACCTTTCCCCTACTCCTGTCGACGAGGGTTCTTACGAACTAACCAGCAGCATTTCCGGCACATGGAAGATCGAAAAATACCACAACGCCGGACAGGCCTACACTATAATGGCAGACCCAAATAAAAAAGGACAGTTACATATTGTGCATGGGTTTGGTACTATGACGCCGGCAATCGTCAGTAAAGTAAATAACAACCTGTTTCTTAGCCTCTACGAAGTTGGCGGGCCGGAACAGCCTGAAGGCTTTTATATCTTTTTGCTTGAGATGTTAAGTGAAACCAATGTCAGGTTGGTACCATTGAGATACGACCTGCAGATACCGGAAGGTCAGACATTGGCACAGTACCTATCGCAACCCGGGCTCGACCTGCAAAGCATTTTACAACCTCATGCAATTAACCTGGCCAATAAGTATTTTACAGTAAAACGCCCGTTAGACACTACAGGTCGCAAGATCAATATCGTAAGTAAGAAATAAAAAAACCTCCCGTAAAAGAACGGGAGGAAATCAACCAGTGTACTAAAAAAAACAACTTATTCCTGGGTAGCGGTATATACAACATTCATGCTGTAGGTGCCCGCAGGCAGGTTGAAACCCGGGGTGCATTTGTATACCACCGAAAAAGTCTGGTTACCACCATTACTGCCGTCTACCAACAGGTCCTGGTTGCTATGCGATAATGAAGCAAAATTTGATGTGCTGAAGGGCGCTTTTACACTACCACCGGTATTATTGGCTGTCACTTTCAGCCATAGCGCATCTGTAGGCATGTCATTCAGAGACTGATTGCCATTACCTTCGTACGCAAAGGTATTGGCATCGCACCTTACGGCTACTTTAAATGTTCTGTTGGAACGTACCCTCAATTGTTGACTGGCTGATGTAACCCCATTGGTATAATCATTCGGGGTCTTAAAACTCATAATCGCATCCTGGCCAGAACCGTCACCTGTTGTCATGTAAGAGATATCAATACCATTGCTCAATGCAAGTACCGCTGCATGGTTTGCACCACTGCTGCTGTTAGCTTCGTTTTGAGCTATCACTGCTGTATATACCAGCATGCAAAGCGGAATGAGCATTAAGATCTTCTTCATAAGTGTGGCAATTGTTATCGGTTTGTTTCCGGTTTGTTGTCCGTTTGTTAACACAAATATAGTCGTCGAAAAAACCGCTGGCATTTTTCACCGGCTTGTTAACTACCCGTTTACAAGTCGTTAACGAGCCATTAACAAACCACACTTATGTCACTGACACAAAAAAGCCCCTGCGGTTGTTCCGCAAGGGCTTAAAATCGATATTAACGATGAAAAATTATTCCTGGGTAGCAGTGTACACTACGTCAACCGCGTAAGTACCTGCAGGGTAAGCGAAACCTGGAGTAGCTTTATACTTTACACTGAAAGTCTGGTTGCCACCACGGTCAGCCGCTGTGATCAGGTCCTGGTTAGAAGCTGTCAGCGTAGAGTAAGCAGTTGAAGAGAACGGGCTGGCTATTGAACCACCTGTACCGTTGGCTGTTACTTTTACTGCCAGAACACCACTTACTGGCATTGTTGGAGCCGGGGTAGTGTTACCTGTGTATGAGAAGTTTGTAGCGTTAGCTTTAACAGCTACTGAGAAATTCTTGTTAGAACGTACTTTCAGTTCCTGTGCATCACTTTCAACACCGTTAGCGTAGTCGTTAACTGTTGTGAAAGGGATAGTCACGTCAGCACCTGTTGCAGAGCTGTTACCTGTGAAAGTGATCTCGATCGCGTTGCTCAGAGACAGTTGAACTGTTTGAGAAGCAGAAGAAGACTGGTTAGCCTGGTTTTGAGCATTAGCTGCGAAACCGATTGAAGTAAGGAACGATGCGAATAATACTATCTTTTTCATTTTGTTTGTTGTTTGATTGTTTTTGTTTGTTTTGTTTGTTCGTTGTTTTGTTGATACAAAGATGCGATGTCCAACTACATTGGAGAAATTTTCGCCCCCGGTTAACGGTGGGTTAGCAAGCGGGTAACCACCCGTTAACAAATGCCCGACACTATGATTATGGGGCGTATTCCTTTACTTTTGCCCATAAACACAAGAAACATTGAGAGCAGACTTTTCAGATACAGTTATAGACGGCCTTGCTACCCACTACGTAGGCAACAAACACTCGGATGACACATTTTTCTATGCGGAAGAACTGGTTGCGATTGAGGATAATGAACTGGAGGAACAATTGCTTCATTACTTCACGGCACCTTTCAGGGATATTGAAGAGTATTACAGGTTCCACCATGAAAGTGATATAAACCTGAACACCGTCATGCACTTTGCGCAAAAAGTATTTGAAGACCCCGCCACACTCCTTGAACACTCCGTAAATATCGCCAAACACCTGTACGAGATATCAGATTCACCCAACATTAAAAGCGGTGAGCTGCACATAACCTATCTCTCAGGTATTCATATGAATGGCCAAAGCATTGAGGCCATCGGAATATATAAAACAGAGCACAGGGATGTATTCATTAACCTGGACAAAAAATTCTCTGGTTATCAGATCAATATGCAGGAAGGCATACATGTTGACAAAATGGATAAAGGGTGTATCATATATAATACAAATGACGGCATTATATTGTCTGCTATAGACAAGACCAATAAAAAGAACGAGGCTCAGTACTGGAAAGATAAATTCCTGAAAATAATAGCTACTGCTGATGAATACCATTATACCACCGACTATCTCACGGCAACCAAAGAATTCATTACCAAACAGATACCCCAGGAATATGAGGTAACCAAAGCCCAGCAGGTCGACTACTTGAACAAGTCCATTAATTTTTTTAAAAACAACAACGAATTTGACGAACGAGCCTTTGCCAGCGAAGTATTTGAAGACAAGGAACTCATCAATTCTTTTTCCAGCTATAAAAGAGATTATGAACAACAATATGAAAAGGAACTGGGCACTGACTTTGCGATATCAGAATATGCTGTTAAGAGGTCAGCCCGGGTGTTCAAAAGCGTCATCAAGCTGGACAAGAACTTTCACGTTTATGTTCATGGCGACCGAGACCTGATAGAAAAAGGTTACGACGAGGCAGTCGGCAAGCATTATTACAAAATATACTTTGACAATGAAACATAAGAAAGGAGCCTTACGGGGCTCCTTTCTTTTTTAATTATTACGAGAGAGACAAAACTTATTCCTGAGTAGCAGTGTACACTACGTCAACCGCGTAAGTACCTGCAGGGTAAGCGAAACCTGGAGTAGCTTTATACTTTACACTGAAAGTCTGGTTGCCACCACGGTCAGCTGCTGTGATCAGGTCCTGGTTAGAAGCTGTCAGCGTAGAGTAAGCAGTTGAAGAGAACGGGCTGGCTATAGAACCACCTGTACCGTTAGCTGTTACTTTTACTGCCAGAACACCACTTACTGGCATAGTAGGAGCCGGGGTAGTGTTACCTGTGTATGAGAAGTTTGTAGCGTTAGCTTTAACAGCTACTGAGAAATTCTTGTTAGAACGTACTTTCAGTTCCTGTGCATCACTTTCAACACCGTTAGCGTAGTCGTTAACTGTTGTGAAAGGGATAGTAACGTCAGCACCGGTAGCAGAGCTGTTACCTGTAAAAGTGATCTCGATTGCGTTGCTCAGTACCAGGTTGGTAGTTTGAGAAGCAGAAGAGGTTTGGTTAGCCTGGTTTTGAGCGTTAGCTGCGAAACCGATTGAAGCGAAAACTGCGATTGCGATGATCTTTTTCATAATTGTTGTTTTTGTTTGTTTTAGTTTGGTTGTTTGTTTAAAAATGTTTGTTGTTTGTGTTTGTCGTTATTGACGATACAAAGATGCGACGCCGGTACACATTGGAGAAATATTTAAGCCCGGTTAACCATGTGTTTGCAACCCGCTAACGAGCCGTTAACAAATAAGATCCGGTGCAAAAATGCCGTAACACTGCTATTATCAAGCATATCCAGGCACTCTTAAATGTCAAAAGGAGCCTTACGGGGCTCCTTTTGAATATTGCATTGTTGAATTATTATTATTCCTGGGTAGCTGTGTACACTACGTCTACTGCGTAAGTACCTGCAGGGTATGCGAAACCAGGGGTAGCTTTATACTTTACACTGAAAGTCTGGTTGCCACCACGGTCAGCTGCTGTGATCAGGTCCTGGTTAGAAGCTGTCAGCGTAGAGTAAGCAGTTGAAGAGAACGGGCTGGCTATGGAACCACCTGTACCGTTAGCTGTTACTTTTACTGCCAGAACACCACTTACAGGCATAGTTGGAGCCGGGGTAGTGTTACCTGTATATGAGAAGTTAGTAGCGTTAGCTTTAACAGCTACTGAGAAATTCTTATTAGAACGTACTTTCAGTTCCTGTGCATCACTCTCAACACCGTTAGCGTAGTCATTAACGGTTGAGAAGGGGATAGTTACATCAGCCCCCATTGAAGAACCATTTCCTGTAAAGGTGATCTCTAAAGCATTAGAAAGAGATAGGTTAGTGCTCTGTGTTGCAGCATCAGCTTCTCCTGAACCCGAGCTACTTCCACCGCTAACATTATTACCACTATTGCCATTGTTACCATTACCTTGTCCAAAGGCGTTACCGTTGCCATTTTGGCCCCAGTTATTGCCTGAGCTGTTGTTCTGGCTGTTACCCCAGCCATTTCCGTTACCATGATGCCCATTCTGAGCAAAGGCTATGGTGCCTGCCGAGAGCATTAGTAGTGTGATGATCGTGATCTTTTTCATTGTCGTTTGTCTTTTTAAGGTTACCACCGGTACGGTGTTTGTTGCTGTTTGCGATACAAATATGACCCGACAAATGACTCTGAAACGAATTACACGCTCTGCTTAACGCTCTATTTGCATCCTGTTAACTGGCAATTAACAAACTAAAAAGAGAGGAAATCAACAAATATAAGGACGTAACAAAATGGTTATCAGCATAGTAAACTAAAAACAGTTGCTATAAAGAGCGATAACCAATAACAATTGACTTTTGATTTTCTTACGGCTCAGAGATTGTTAACAAAATAAAAGATATAATCAGACCTTAATACTATCAACGAAATACATCTTCATCTCACCTTTATTCTTGGCTTCTATCTCACCCCTGAAAACACAGTTAAAGTGTTCATTAACAAGCTGATAGGTGGTTTCTGAGATATTGATCTTATCCGGTTCGCTGCTCGATTCCATACGCGCTGCAGTATTTACCGTATCGCCCCATATATCATAGGCAAATTTCTTTACCCCCACAATGCCTGCTACTACGGCACCGCTATGGATGCCTATCCTGATGTCAAAGGTCTTGTCTGGCATTTGTTTTTTGCGTTCATTCATAAACTGCCTAATTTCCAACGCAGCTTTTACAGTGTTTACAGCATGGTTACTGTTTGAGGCCGGCAATCCGCAAACTGCCAGGTAGGCATCTCCAATGGTCTTGATCTTTTCAATATTGTACCGTGATATTATGCCGTCAAAGGCTTTAAAACAGGTATGCAATTCATCAACAAGTTCCTGGGGAGTCATTCTTTCACCGGCTTTGGTAAAGTCCACAAAATCAGTAAAGATCACTGTTACATGGTCGAAATACCGCGCCTCCGACGCGCCTTTATTCTTTAACTCTTCGGCTATCTCTTCCGGCAAAATATTACGAAGAAGTGCATCTGACTTATTCTTTTCTGCTTTGAGCTCCTCATGTTGCCGCTCTAACTCTTCAGTTCTGGCAGCTACTTCTTTTTCCAGTTCTTCTTTACGGGTTTCCAACATATGTTGCTTTTCCTGCTCTTGCGCCAGCGTCTTTGCTGAGAGTCGTTTAACCTCATCTAACTGCATATTCAGGTTCCTGTTCATGGTAGCAAAGCTGGATGCAAGATATATAGACATAGAAACAGGTATACTAAGTATGGCAGCCGCCAATAGTATCATTAACACTCTGCCCTGCGGTGTGCCATCATTTATCTCAATACCGCTATTGAATATACCTCCAAGTAACAACAGGAAGATAAACATCGTAAAAAACAGCACTCCAACACCAACTATCCTTGCACCTTTTTGCTTTCTGTATATTGCTGCTATTGTAAGCCATATTGACTCAAAAGTGACTAAAACCCCTACAAATACAAGAAATAGTACAGCTGCAATAAAATTGAAATATACTAATGGTAGTGCCAACAAACATATAGAGGCAATAATGTAAAACCTTAATTTCTTCCTGCTAAAGAGCACATTGCTTAACCCACTCAGAGAAATGCAAACTGCGACAGTTACAATTACGCCACCATATGCTGTCCACCTGCCAAACCCAGGGTCGTGAATGACCATATTCAGGTAGGGCAGCAAAAAAGCTACGAATAATGAGCAACAGAATATACTGAAGTACAAGTTCGATCTGTCAGCACGCTGGTATATCCACAGCAGGAAATGTACTGCTGCAAGCGTAAAAAACAATCCTGACAGTAGCAGAAAAACCAATCCCAACATGGATATTCGTGAAACATAGCTATCAATAAAATAATTAGCCATGCCGATGCCCATAGACAATCCAACACTTAATTTATCATAATTTTCAGATGCTGCTTTTGCGTAAAAACAAGCATAACGAACAGCGATAACATGCTCACCTGTTGTAGAAAAGGTAACCGGCAGGGGTACGCTCCTCGGATCATAATATTCAGTACTGTCAGGTGCACTTATCTTTCCATACTTTATGATACGCTCACCATCTATAAATATTTCAGATGCACCGGCCTGTTTCACAGTCAAAGCCATCACTTTGCCTGCAAGCGTTGAATCCACATTTACATGCAACCTTAACCATGCAATACCATTAAAATCAAGATCAGGATCATCAGACCTTCTCAAACGAGGATCTACCTTTTTCCAGTTACTATCATTATATCCCGGCAAGGCCCATTTACTATTATCTCCTGAATGATACAGCCAGTTTTCATCAAACGAATATGGAATACTATCAATAGTAAGATGTGTTACACCTCCTGTCCATATTAATTGAGCCATGGCAGGCGTAGCGGTAAATAATAGCAGAATAAACAGAAGCCTCTTCATCTGGCTATCAATATACGAAATAGCTGATATAAAGAGCGTTATGTACAATATTTAAGTCCTGAATTTCTATGCGTTGCAGCCTTACTTACCTAAAAGCGTCAAATCTATAAGTGCTTATCCCCCGTTGGGGTATGCTTATCTGTATGCCTGCGGTATCTGTATCGTTGCACAAAGTCTTGTAGTATATTGCCTGTCAGCCCGCCCATGAGGCCACCATAAGGTGTCATCCGCCAGGGGCTGGATTGTATCGGGCAGGTACCGTCTGCACATCCTACAAAATACCAGTACAGGTAGCCTGCTATAAGGCCTACAATAACTCCGGCAATAGTAATACTGTTTTTCTTGATACGTTGTAACATAGTTGAGTCAAAGATAAAAGACGAGGTCCGGTGGTTGTGTTATATTTGTTACACAAGTAAGGACAACATGCAAGGATTTATAGAACATAAAAATATCACGGGAACAGACTTTACCGAAACCGGCATTGATGCTGCTGAATATGAGCATTGCACATTTTCCGACTGCAACCTCTTTGCTATCGACCTTTCAGGGGTGAGTTTCACAGATTGCACCTTTAACAATTGTAACCTCAGTTCTGCCATTCTCAAAAGCACTACACTTAATAATATACAATTCAACAACTGTAAGTTGTTGGGCCTGCATTTTAATGACTGCAATAAATTCCTGCTCACGATGAGTTTCAGCGACTGCCAGCTTAGCTACTCTGTATTTTACCAGTTGAAGCTAAAAGACATAACATTTAACAATTGCAATCTCGAAGAAACAGATTTCTCGCAGGCAGACCTGACCAATGCCACTTTTAACAACTGCGACCTGCGCATGGCTGTATTTGATAACACCATATTAGAACATGCCGACCTGCATACTGCTATTAACTATTCGATAGACCCGGAGCATAACCGTATTAAAAAGGCAAAATTCTCCATTCATGGTATTGCAGGCCTGTTGGAGAAGTACCAGATAACAATAGAATAATATCTATCTATTACTCTATTACCAGTTGTTTTTGCCAACTAATTAGATATATCCCTGATAAAATGCGACCTTTGCATCTCACTAAAAAGCAGTTTATAGTTTTATGGGTCAAGAAACAATGGGGAAAAAAGACAGGGAAAAGAAGAAAAAATTAAAAAAACAACAGAAAGAAGAGCGTCGTTTAGAGCGCAAAGAGAACAACGACAAAGGGAAGTCCCTCGACTCCATGATGGCCTATATAGACGAAAACGGCAACTTATCTGATACGCCACCCGATCCTCGCAAGATGAAAGAAATGAAGGCTGAAGACATCCAGCTGGGCGCAGCACCCATTATTCCGACCGACCCGGCAGACCTGATCAGGAAAGGTGTGGTAAAATTTTTCAATCACGATAAAGGTTTTGGTTTCATCAACGACCTGCAGAGCCAGGACAGCATATTTGTACACATCAATGAGTTAGATGAACCTGTGAACGAACAGGACAAAGTAACCTTTGAAGTAGAGAAAGGCCCCAAAGGCCTGGTTGCTGTCAGGGTGAAAAAAGTAAAATAAACATTACTCAACATAGGCATTACTAAACCCCGTCGTTAGATGGGGTTTACTTTAATATTAACATCTTCGGTCACATATATCATATACCTTTGCGCAAATACAGTATGGATAGTCATTCCCTTAAGCAAGTATTCATTCTTTCTTCTGCGTTCGTTTAACCCTCCATTTGTTTTTTACACAACAACATAATAACTGCTACCTGTATGCACTTATAGCATACCCGTGCATAAATAATTGAAATACATTGACAACATTTAAAGAATTAAACATCATACAGCCCATACTTGCAGCACTGCAAACCCAAGGCTATACACACCCTACCCCTATACAGCAACAGGCTATACCTCATATATTGCAAGGCAAAGACCTGCTGGGTTGCGCACAAACAGGTACCGGAAAGACAGCAGCTTTTGCTATACCCATACTGCAGTTGCTGAGCCAGAGCCCCAAACGCAGCCACAAAGCCATCAAATGCCTGGTACTGACACCCACCCGCGAACTGGCCATACAGATAGGCGACAATTTCAGTGCCTATGGTGCACAACTGAAATTATCGCACACTACCATATTCGGTGGTGTGCCGCAAGGCAAGCAAGTACAGGCACTTCGTGCAGGTGTTGATATACTGATAGCTACTCCCGGCCGCCTGCTGGACCTGATGCAGCAACGATTCATCAGCCTGTCTGAACTGGAGATATTGGTGCTGGACGAAGCCGATCGTATGCTGGACATGGGTTTCATCAACGATGTAAAGAAGGTACTGGTCAAAGTACCCGCCAAAAGACAAACCCTTTTCTTCTCTGCCACTATGCCGCCTGAGATACAAGGTCTGGCCAATACTATACTGAAGAATCCTGCCGAAGTGAAAGTGACACCTGTTTCTTCTACTGTCGAGATCATACAACAGTCGCTGTATTATGTGGACAAGAAAGAAAAGAAAAACCTGCTGATGCACATTCTAAAGGACAGCTCCATTACCCGCTCTCTGGTATTTACCCGTACGAAACATGGCGCAGATAAGCTGGTAAAAGACCTGCAGAAGAACCGTATCAGTGCTGCCGCTATACATGGCAACAAATCGCAGAATGCCAGGCAGCGTGCCCTTAATGATTTTAAAGATAACCGTATCAGGGTACTGGTGGCCACAGACATTGCCGCACGCGGTATAGACATTGACGAGTTGCCACACGTAGTGAACTACGAATTGCCTGATGTACCCGAAACCTATGTGCACCGCATAGGCCGTACAGGCCGCGCAGGTGCTGATGGTATAGCCGTGGCTTTCTGCGATGTTGAAGAGCTGGATAACCTGAAAGACATACAAAAACTGATAGGCCTGAAAATACCTGTAGTTGAAGATCACCCACACCCGGCAACAACAGAACGGATCAACACTCCCAAACCTGAGCCCCGAAAGCCACAAAGGCGTAAACGCCCCAATGGCAAAGGCAATAACGGCAAAACCCGCCCGGCTGACAAACGTTGGTAATACAACAATAAACAAAACTTTTGCATGCCCCGTATCGGTTACGGGGCATTTTTGTTAAGTATTGTTAAGTAAATTGTAGCGAATTTATTCGACTTAACAAGTTGGCGTGCTCGGTTGCCATTTCCTATTGGCTGCACCAAAAAACATAGGAATGACCACTATTATTAAAAAAAAGGCCGCAATTATTCATTCACAGAGGTTATTGATCAATAAATTAAGAACTTCATGGTGAATCCACAATGGACATACTACAACAAATATACAATAATATATTAAATAATGGTACTAAATGGCGAAAAAAAAAACGATCTGTAGTCCTCACCGTGGTATTTATGGAATAAATTAAAAAAACACTCTTACCTGTAAGAAATGAGATACCTGCTCTCCATACTTTTGTTAATAGCCTGCCATACATGTGTGGCAGATATGGTCTATATGCCCCTGAAGTTTGAGCTGACCACCCCTACACCTGTTTGCTATGAATGGGAAACCATCTCTTTCAACCTGCGCATTACCAATACAGACAAGGACAGCACCTGGCCCGTAATGATACCCGGGCCTACCAATGACGGGCGGAAGCTGCTGTATATGTCTGTGTACACCGTAGATACGAACAACCACTATACAGAAGTAACTACAGAAATAACAAATGATGTTACCTCGCCGAGCCCAACGGGCGGAAATACGGGTAATGTACGTATAGTACAGCTAAAACCCGGCACGCATGTAGATATACCATTCAGGCTGCACAGTCAACCTCACTACCTTCAGGCTTCTGCTGACAGGCATTGGTTCAGCCAACCATTAATGGCAGGGGTGTACAAATTTTTAGTGTGGTACCAACCCTATGGCATTGCACCATTTGATCTGTATCATTATATGTACTGGCCGAAGAGCGAAGCCTCTGCTACAAAGCTGAACTTTTATGTACGTGGAACGCAAAGCAATTATTGTGAAGTTGAGATCATAAAACGCAACCCTGAGGATTTAAAAACGGGCATTGCAGAACATTGCGGTAAAGATTGCCGGTTTTGCAACCATATAAAAGCAGGCAAGTGGAACAGGGTGAGGCATGATATAGACCAGACCTTACAGGTGATGGTTGAGCGGCCCGACCATATTGATAAGACCATCGAAGATGTATCGTGGCTGAAAAAGCATAAAGAAGTAGCTTACCTGCAACCACCGCCTGAAATGATCATTCTACCCTTTCCCGCTCACTGGTCGCAGAAAATAGGTTTTAGAAGCGCAGATACTGTGCTGTATTTTAATATGACCTTCCAGGCAGGTAAGATATACAAAGGTCGATCCCGTATGCAGGCAATGATATTCGCATTGTTTGGCGGGCATGAGCCCCTGCTAAAAACCTCAGACCAGGATTATGTTGGACTGAGTTATTTTGAACCTGCGCGGTAACATCTGAAATAAATATGCTTTTTGCCCTTTCGGTAAAAAGTATATGTGCAACCCATGGACGCGGGAAAGTATAAAAATGCATTTATGGTTAAAGGAGTACCGTAACTATGCCAAGTTACTTTGCCAATATCATGAAAATGTTACAATGTCGTATCATGCCGCCTTCTTCCCCAACACCACACTTCCCGAAAAATCACTGAAGTAGCGTTGAAAGAAATAACGCATTGCATCGAACAGGTCCATTTTATAGGCTTTACGGTCTTTTTTGAGCGAGCCGGGCGTATCGCTTTTGTCGTCAATCCTGGCTGTGATACAGTCATTTATAAGCAGGGGACAATTGTTGCTGCAGATGCGCAGGCGCGGATAACCCGCAAAAAGCGTGTTGACCAGCAGCATGCTGTCGTTATGAGTTATGTTATGACTGAAGATATGCATCTGCCGGGGTTTCAGGTCCAGATAGCTTTGTATCATGCTGTAATAGGTACCATGTTTGTCGGTCATACTGATGTCCCCACGCCTGCCTGATGCGTCGCCAGTAACAAAAAGCGGTACGCCGCTATAAGTACTGCTGATATGCCTGCAAAGCTCTTCAAGCGTATAACTACCCGAGAACTCATTAATAAAGTGGATGAAGCTGTTTTTCGTTCCACGTGTGTCACTCATCTGTACTGCCAGGCAGGTAAGCGGATTTCTGTTGAAATCAAAAGAGAGGTACACCGCATGGTCGCGGAGTAAAGTCAGTTCTTCTGACGCGTGTTTTTCTTTTTCAAAAGTATACAGCCATGGCCTGTCATTGGTCAGCACACCCCATTCGCCCAGGGCATATATGCGGTACTGATTATTATTATACAGGCTTATCTGTTCTATTTGTTTGCGATCTTCTTCAGTAAGGTGGTTATTATTCTTATATGTGCTATGAATTATTGTAGCATCAGGATCGTCCCGGTCGAAAAAATGCTTTTTCAACCAATGTTGTTCATCTATAGGATTGAAAGTGAGCGTTATCTGTATATTCTGCCTGCCACGGGCACGGCGGTTCAGCTCCATAAAATCTTCAAACTCCAACTCCGCTGCTTCTTCTACCAATATACGGGTAAGCCCTTCGAAGGATTTAAGTTTATCGGGATCGTCCAGCCCGCGGAAGATGATCTGCGAGCCATGCTCTTTGTGGGTCAGCGTACGGTCTGTCTTGTTGAATACGAACTCATCTGTACAGCCCAATTCATCCATACGTGACCAGAAGGAAGGAATGACTGAATCTCGCAGGGTATTGCCCACTTTGCGTATCACGAGGGTCTTGATGGGCGCTAAGGCAGCGCAAATAACCTCTTTCTGGGCAGCACTGAAACTTTTGCCCGCTGCGGTGCCGCCATAGTTGATAATAAAACGGCTTTCAGCATCGGCCAGTTTTTCAAATAATTTGCTGAACTGTTCTTTGGGAAATCTATCAGGTATATCCATGGTAATAGTACTAAGATGACAGGTTTTACAATAACTTTAGATAGCAAATATACAATAATAATACAACAATTAAAAATAAAATCACCTTTTACTTACTTTGTAGCTCATCCAAACAGTACCCCGTATACGTCTTATTAAATCCGTCTTAATTAATAGCTAAATGGGGAAATTGGCACAAGGTTTGTAATGTTACCTTATAGAAACAGTAATTTTTCTAAGGGTAGCCCCGCCATCCCAAATGGGGCAAAGGCACAGCGGTGCAACTGTGCCTGAGATGGGTATATAAAAGAGACCGTCCCTGGTAGATCAGGGACGGTTCTTACTTTATGAAAATGAATGCGGCACGGTGCAAGAAACCGCAAACCAACGAAACTCCGGAAAAAATATTCCTTTCCTCTGATTATAAAAATAGACCATGCATGTTACGTCATCGTAAACAAATCATTAATTATTATCAGAAGTGTCTCTTAATCAGGGGAATTGACAAAACCGCTACAATTCATAGATAAAAAACCTGCAATTGATTAGCATTTTTAAAAGAGGTGATGTATCATTGTGACCCCGTTAAATAAAAAAACACGACTTGCCACATCATGATCTATAAGGGATTTCCATATAATGCTTCCGAATTATCAGCATTTGCGATAACATGCGGCATCTTTGTCATATCGCTTAAGAATGGTAAAATAGTGCAGCATGTGCCTGATGATGAGGACCACTTTTATAACTGGCTGTTGAGCTTAGAAGTTCGCGAAGTGGTGCCTGTGTGCTAAGGGGTACCATATTTCATATCTTATTATAGCCTGTATTCCTTTATACACAGGCATTACAGTTGTATTTTCATAACACAGCCCCAAGGTGTCGTTTGTTAATTGGTAGTTATTACTTTTTAAAGTCCGTGTTAATCACAGGGCATTTTTTGCAATCGGGGGTACCCGCGAACGATATTTGTACTGTTACGAAGAAAAACACAGCCTGACGAAAGAAAGGCATCAAAACAAAAAGCACCTTTTATCGCCACAAAACAAAAAATCAATACTACTACAGTGGTATTGAGACAAACAAAAACATAAAAAACACAAAAAATGAATACAGCAATCGCTATTCTGTTTCCCGGTGTTCGCACATCCGACATTCTGAACGGAGCCAGGGAACATGACGTAAATATCCTGATCAAGGAACAGTACGATCCTCAAAAAAACTATGCACGTTATCAGAAGAACCTGAGCCCTGTAGTAACAGGTGACGGTATCAGCCTGATGTTCGTTTTCTCGGACGGCAGCAGCATGCTGGCCAGCGAAAGGAGGGATATCAACCAGGTGATGAAGAAAATAGGTGAGGTACACGGCTGTGTACTATAGCATATAAATAATTTTCCGGTTTTTGGTGGGTTAGTGCCTGCCAGCCTGTATCGACCAGGCTGGCGGGCTTTTGTGTTTATATCCCAATTTTTAGCACCCCGGCATTATTTACCGTAACTTACATACATCTTAAACACAAGTCAATGGAAAGTTTTAAGGACGCTAAGTTTGCACTGCTGATAGACGCAGACAATATCTCATCGAAATATATAGACGCAATAATAGAAGAGACCACTAAATACGGCACCTGCACCTACCGCCGTATATATGGCGACTGGGCCAAGCCCCACCTGCGCGGCTGGAAGGAAGTATCGCTGAGCCATGCACTGAACGCCGTACAGCAATACAGCTATACCTCAGCCAAAAACGCCACAGATACCGCTATGACCATTGACGCTATGGACATGCTGCATACTGCCGAGCTGAATGGCTTTATACTGGTGAGCAGCGACAGCGATTTCACTCCGTTGGCTATGCGCCTGCGCGAGGGAGGAAAGATCATTATTGGCATTGGCGAAGAGAAAACGCCTACGCCATTTAAGTCGGCCTGCAACCAGTTCATCCATATAGAGAATATCATCACCCCGGTGGCAGAGGACGACAAAGAGGCAACTCCCGCCAAAGAGAAAAAGACAGCGCCTAAAAAGCCCCCTGTTGACAGAAAAACCATGAACCTGCTAAAGACCAGTATCAAAGACCTGGCAGATGACGATACCGGCTGGGTGACACTGGCCAGTGTGGGCAATACTATACTGAAAAAGAAACCGGACTTCGATCCCCGTACCTATGGTCATAGCAAACTGTTGCAATTCTTCCGCAGCTTGCAGGAGTTTGAGGTGCAGGACCGTAAAACGGAGAAGGGTGACAGCAACTTCTTTGTGAGGATAAAGGAGAACAAAAGAAAAAAGTAACACAAGAGGTTCCATTTTGGCATAATTGATGTAACAGGTATAAATATGAAACTACCGGCCCGCATATTCCTGTTTATCATACTAACTATCTCAATGGCATCCTGCGACAAATTACCCTTTGGCAATGGTGCTCCCCGAGACCCGACCTGGACAGTAACCAATTGGAGTATCAACCTGAAATACACAGACCCCGCTACCAAAGAACCTCTGATAGGAGAAAACAGGTACTTCAGCCCCTACCATATACAGATATGGAAGAAGAATGACACGGGTTATGCCGCTACATTTTATTACAACATGTACGGCGAGCCGGATTCACAACGCGATGACAGTTATACGATCATACTAGGCCATTCTGTTACTACAGAAGTAACCAAAGAAAACTACAACACAAACATCTCAGGACCGATAGCGATAGCTGAGCGATTTGATGAAGAATATATAGTACAGCTGAAACATGCAAAAGCGGACATACGAGACACCTTCCGTCTACTGAAAGATACAGAGAGCAATTTTCATATATACCTGAATGGACAATTAATGATCTCCCCACCCTCACCCACAAAACCTGGCAAGGCCATGCAACTGACCCTTGAGCGATAAAACTGACTTAATTGCTATATTTACAGCTATAGCTGACCACCTGATGAGAAAAGCATTGATATTAGCCTCGGCTGTAGGCATATTAACCATAAGTTGCAAAAAGGAGGAAGAGCACTGCTGGAGTTGCACATACACTTTCAGCGGCCAAAAGCCAGACAGGACAGGGGATACAGTGCTGTGTCACCTGACCAAAACAGACATTGAACTACGGGATAATATTAAGCTGGACGCAACGGCTGCGGGCTACGATACCTGGATACTGACCAACTGCCAACAGCAGTAAACCCGAAAATCATTAACTTTAGTTGAAATTCGATAGATGCAGAAAATATTACTGATCATATGCTCAGGTTTGTTATTGGCCTCATGTAACAAAAAAAGGTGCTGGGAGTGTACAGTAGATATCGGGGGCGATACATTCCAGCAGGAGGTGTGCGACAAGAGCAAAAAAGAGATAAAGGAACTGCAGGCCAGCCCGCAAGAAACAAAAGATAAGGACGGCAACGTCATTTATACCACTACCTACAGCAACTGCACCAAAAAATAAGCTATGCGCAAAGCTGTACTCTTTATAACAGCTATATTAGTACTGACCGCCTGCGGCAAAGAGAAAAAACATTGCTGGGGGTGTGTATTGGTATTCAGTGATGGATATGTGGTATCTTACCGTGATAGCATGATATGCGACAAGACCCAATCGGAAATAAACACAATGAAGAAACAGGTGTATGACGCCAGCGCCATGGGTTTTGAAACCTACCAGGTAAATAAATGCAGTAAAATACGGTAGAATAAACAGGAGCGTAAAAACGCTCCTGCCGTCATAAAAACCAAACACACATTCACCTTTATCCAAACTCTCTATTTTGTAACAATTCTTTATATACCTGTTGCACCGTTGCTTGTACCAGCCAGTGTTCTCCACGAGTGCGTTCTAACTCATCTATTGTTATAGGCAGTTTTCGGCTGTAAATAATATCCTCGTTGGTAATGGCACCTGCTGCAAGCAGGTCCGTAATTTCTGTGGTACTTAACACACTCAGTTCGTCCAGCTCAGTTATCAGTTGGGCTTTCTTTTTCATTACTTCGTCGCCACTGTATTGTTTGTCAACAAAATCCATAGCCATGCGGCGGCGGATAAATACTGGCACACCTGCCTTTGTTCCTTCACTATATTCGGCCAGCAGGTCTGCACCTGTTTTTATTCGAAACTGTGTTGGTTTCACAATGCGGAAAGCATGTGCATTATCACCGTCAGCATTGCGATAGGCGGCAATATCTCGCAGGGTATCATGTATCACCTTATCAAACATATCGTTGCTGATGGCGCTGATAAATTTATACAAACGTTCCTGGTCAATTGCTTTTGCTACACCGCTTTGCGCTTCATCTGTCTTTTGCAGGTGCAGAGCTTCAATTACCAGGCCCATTACCTGCTTGCATACATCACGATGGTGAATATTTATACTCACATCCGGGTTTACTATCTGTATCGGCGTGCCGTTCTTCATCTCTTCGTGTGGTATGATCATTCGTTGGCCAGGGTTACGGCTCACCTGCCCGCTACCCATGCATGAAGGACATTGCGCCAACTCCACACCATTAGGGCAGCTATCGCAATCCTGCTGTATATGTCCCCTGCCACTGCAATCAGGACAATCCGTACTGGCTTCTACTATATATGGGTGCGACGCTTCTTTGTCTACCAGTTGTGCGGCACTGTACGAACTAATAAAATCATCCGCAGCCGCCCTTGCTTTGCTGTAGTAGCTATCATAATAACCTTGCGTATTCCACTCGCCACCGGCAACCGTTACCGGTAACCTGTCCAGCATATGTGCATAATATCCCTGTGCGTCAGCTTTTGCCAGGTAATATTTCCTCGCTTCAGCATTATAGGTAAACCTCCATACAGTGTACCTGTTCACCCAATAAGCATAATTACCTCGTTTGAATATAAGATCGTTTTTGCTGAACCAAACCATATCTTTTGTATTGACAAACCAAATGTCCACATCCAGTTTATCATCTCCCTGCTCATAAAACGGGCTTACGGGTATACGCAGAAAAACTCCGTTCGGGTCTTCTATCATATTACGGAACCCTATGTTGGCAAAATACCCCTTCAGATCATAACCGTTAAAGCGATTGTCCCAAATAAATGCATTGTCCTGTTCATCGCTTATTTCCAGTGTATAGTTAGAATCCTGGAATATAGCACCGGTCACTACACCTGTTATTTGTCCGAAGGGGGCTTGGGTAAGTGGCCTGTACTGGCTGTAGCGCCAGTTGCGTGTAGCATCATCCTCTCGTGGATGGCGGCTTAGCAGGAAATTATCAAACAGGTATTGATATTCCTCGCCATAGTAGCCGGCAGGTTTTATCATACGTCCTGTACCCGGCTCTCTGAACCGGGGGCATGCTCCTGTCGTATGCAGGCTCATTGCATAATATACATCTCGCCAACGTTGCAGGAGCTCTGTCATGGCGGCAGGCAGTTTTACATCTTTGTTCAGTATTGCTATTACTTCTTTTATGTTCATGGTTCTATTTGGTTTATTTTTTCTATTACAGGAAATAACGCTTTGACAATAAAGTAAAAGTTGACAGCTACACACGTCATAACGAAAGCCTATATTCTTTATCGTGCCTATGCACAGTGCCCGGTATAAGGTTTTGCAACTATCAGCTGATATACGGCTTATATCAAACCATCACAATCGGACAGGTAAAACACTTCATTACCGGTTGTCAATTCCGGTTTATTGAAATCCAGCGGGTCTCCTTTGAACTCCAGTTGCCCTTTCTTTATCTCCAGTATGTAAGAATTGCTACCACTACCCTGTCGCTCGTATGACAGGAATACATCCAGGCTGGCTTCCATAGGTCTGCCGTTCTCATCCCTTGGTACTACAACCGTACCATCGCAAAACACGAACATATAGCGCATCATAGCACGCTTTGTCTTCTTGTCTTTCCAGAAATCATAATCGAAAAACAGGTTAGCAGGTGTAGCAGGATCTTCAATTTCAGGAGTCTCAATTGCAATCCTGTCCTGGAATGTAATAACACGACTGGTTGCTACCCTTTCTCCCGGACGGCAATCTGCTATCTGTAATTCTTCAAAATTCGGTTCCTGAACCTCAATGTTAGCAAACGGGCTGCTGAATGTAAGTGTGTTCGCTGTTGCCAGTCCTTCTAAGCCCGCACAAGTAAATGGTATGGGAAGGTCAACACTACAAGGGAAAAAACCGATACGGTCAATACTTCTTTTGCGCACTTTCAGGTCGCAGCCTCCAGGCTGGTTTGTTGTGATGGTGATATTGGCGCAATCTGCCGGACAAAATGCCATAGTAAATAAGTTTAAGGTTGCCTCCTCCCCTGCGGGAGGCGAATAAAATATTTTCAATAACAGCAGGGGGCTGCTATCATTTTTTGTGTACTCTTATACTAAGGTGTCTTATCAAAACACATAGTTCTGCAAAACGGCACATAGGTAGAGGGACCATTACCACACACATCAATGAAGTTGACATAGTAGCCTGAGCATTCCTGCCCTTCAAGAAAGTGTGGATTCAACTTGCGTCTGAATGTCGTGGCAGTAGCAGAAATGCTTACGCTGCCATTAAAATTATCACCGGCAGGCAAACCATTCGTCCATTGTACATATTGCAGGTTGACAGTAGTGGTAGCAGGTGAGGACTGAGTAAAGCTGACATCCAGGTAATATTCACATTTCCCGTTAGCTCCCTGTTGTTCAATAATGTTCATACTTACTGATGAAAATGGAACACATGGAGGATCGGGAAAGTTTGTTACGTCATTTGCATGACAATTCTTTGTACGACCATTACACATTAAGGCTCTTATGTACAAAGAGGTTGAAACATTCTGGCATGGTATCTTAATGATACCGCTTACCGGCAATGCCGACATAGTGAATTTCAGCGGGCTAGCTGCTGAAGGTGTATATTCAAACTCCCAACCACAGGGAGGGTCTGTATAGCCCCCGGGCAAGGTGTATGTAATCTCAATATGATATAGTCCGTTCACCTGCTTCATTTCAGAAGCGAAGGAAATACAGTCATAATCGCTGATAACAGTATAAGTTCTGTACACTGCCGGGCATACTGTCTCGTCAGCATTCACCAGCACAAATTCAAATTCATAGTCGCCGGCACTTAAGCCTGTAATAGTAAAGGGTGCATTGGTGCGACTGGTATATGTCCCCCAGCTTCCTGAAGGTAACATCCTGTGCCTTTCTTTGAAGTATTGTCCTGCCGAAAGTAATGGTGCCGGAATGGAGATAGTTAAGTCTGCCATAATTATGCGGTTGGGGTTGCGTTATCGGTTGAGTATTCGCTGTCAGCATGATAAAGCGCAGTGGCTTTAACACGATAATAATAGGTCTGGTCATTGGTCAGCCCGGTATCGGTATAGTTGCTGGCGGCGCCTGTATATATTACAGACTCATTTACTGTAAAGGCAGTATCGTCAGCTCGCTCTAATGTGTACGAGGTAGCCGAAGTAACATCATCCCAATCAAGCGCCACTTCTGTATCTCCGGGCGTAGCTGTAAAACCGGCCGGGGCTGCCAGAATGCTGGTATTCACAGACAACTCAAGCGGAGTGCTTTGTACACCATCGCAACAATGCCTCGTTATCTTTATATTATACAAGCTGTCAACCATCAAATTATTGATCTCGAACGGCGGAATAAAATAGGGTTGTGATGTCCACAAAGTATCACCATCTAATTTGTATGAAACAGTATAGCTTGTACTACAATTCGCATCATGATCCGTTAAGGGGATCGTTATTTTTCTTGCCATGGTTTAGATATTATATTTCAGGTTTATTAATTGAATACTTATTTCGGTTGATGAAGCTGTACTGCTCGGTCCGTAATATTTAATGACACCAGAAGCGTCAATAGAAACAGTAACATTATCATCCAGGGTACTGTTTGCGCTATTCAGCACAACCATCGTAGCCGGGCGTCCGTTCGTTCCTACTACGCCAATTATATCATTTACCAACACAGGCTCACCGGGGTCTGCAGGATCCTCAGTAATTTCTGCATTCACAACCTCCAGGTTCAGAGTCACCTCGTTATTATAAATAGAGGCGTGTGTATTTTCTTCATCTTTTACCCAGTTATGATAACCGTTCACACTGACATCATCAGTATCTGTATCCTCAACAGTAAATACGTCATACGTAGGTGTAGCACAGGCAGGCACTGTAACAGTAAAAGCTGACGTTGCAGGCTTAACACATATTGCCGGCAAATAATCACAGAGGTCGTTAATATCGTCAACCACGAGCCCGGTTATCCTATGGGCAATAACAGGCGAATCGTAATAAAGACAGCTGTCTATCTGTCCGACCGATGAAACTGCAAGCACTTTGTATGCAGAACAATTCATCGTCCCTGTATCAATATCACTAACACCAAGTGCTCCGTTGCGGGTAGAGAAATAATCCATTAAGCCTTCGTAATCATCAGCTATCTTTTCCTTCAGACTGTTATAAAAACCGCCCTCATCATAATCGGCAGGAATAGCAAATATCTTATTACTACCATCAAAATTGAGCTGCTCTTCACAAGCCCCGCAACCGAAAATCTGGCGTTGGGTACAGTCCTCCAATGTTGTTTCCAATTTAAAAAGCTCGAAACATTTGCTTATTTGTTTGAAAGGTGTTCCTCCGGCATACTGATATTCTCGCGCTCCGCTAAAATCATCAATATATATCCTGTTGCCATGAAGCTGACCTTCTATCTCATACATTTTCCAGGCCGGAAGGTATTCAAACCCTTCTAAAAGGTATTGTGCAGCACTTTCACTTCGTTGCAGTTTACAGTTATAGCTTATATCACGTTTTATTGATCTGGGTCTCCGTACAATACGGCCACGTAGTGTAGTAACTTTTGTAAACTTAAAATCGGCTGTACCACTTAATACAGTATCTGGCACACCAAAGAAATCACCTGTAAATGAATCAATACAATCAAATTCTGAAATGATACGTAATAATGGCTCTCCGCAATTTCCCACCGGGACATACAAATTTTGACTTACATCGTTTAATGACACTACATCTTCAGTAGTTGATGTATCTATTGCATACCCATCCTGCTGAAAATTTATTCCTGTTGGAACATCGCAACAATTATTCTGACAGTAACGCTCTGTGTATTTATTAAAAACGGTAATACCTCCAGATTGTACTACCTCTGCGCGCAGCACATAACACTCATGCGCGCACATTGCCGGGCTGAACGAGCGTAAACGCGCGTTGAAAAAATGACCGCCTCCGGGCATTACTCCAAAGTAATAGTCGAAATAGGTTGTAGCATCTTCGTATTGAGTCAGGCCGTCAGCACTATATACATAAAGCTTCAATATATAATTACCGCTGCCGCTAATACCGTTGCCCTGCAAAATAAGATCTGTTGGATAGACAATCATTTCGCAATAGCAGGGCACACCTTTAGGTTGGTGGTAAAACTGCAGGTCTTGTATATTATCAAACCATGTCATGGAATATATGTTTATGGATTATTGTTTAGAATTTATATTTTGTAGTTACCTGGAACCTTTCAGCGTGACATTAGGGCCATAGGGGTCAGATGTATCATAGTTAATTTCTATTTCGGTTATTCTTGCCTCCGTAAAGTATTTTCCGGGTAGCTTTACCTTCTGTCCCAGTATGATATTCCCGGCATCGCCAAAGGGGCGTATCTCCTTTAGTGTCCGGCAGCAAAGCGCTAATTGTGCGGTAAAGCTCTGGTGGAGTTTCGGATTTTCGTTCGGGTCATCTATCCAATGAAACCAATCCCACAGCGTACCTTCATAGCCCGGTTCAAAATACATGGGATAATTCACCAGCTTAGGAGACAATAAGGTAACCAAAGAACCGAATAGCCCTCTTACTTCGTACAGATACCGGGGTTGTGGTGGAGGTACCAGCTTTCTGCCAGATACTTTCGTTTGTGGCTCGTGCCTATGCTCCCACAAAACTGCGTTTGCATTATACCTAATATTGGGTACAGGAACCTGTTGGCTGAGATTCACAGAAGCATCATAGGGTTTTACACACCTGGCATTATCAAAATGTTCACCGTCCCACAATAATATCTTGGGCAATGTTACAGTTTCCGATGTCAGCATTAATGCATAATCTGTGTACTCGTGAAAGAACTTATTTACTGTTGCGAACAATGAAGTGGTCCATACTGAGCCTGTAATAAGGGTCGTGTTTATCACCTGCTGCATGGCATCCAGTATATAGTCAGTATCTGCACCGTCCAGCCTGAATTTTGTTGCGCCAAACTTAGTTGTCTTATCCAGCACTCCATCAAATTGCGGGTTAACGGTAATATCTCCGAAAGAAGCATATCCGTTCATATAAGTACAGGCTCCGTTTCCGCATACATCAGCAGCGTCAGCACTGTAAATACCACCACTATATAGTGGTTCTTTAGTCTCGTCCCATTCATAGCACAGGCCTTTTACCAGCAAGTTCCTGTCTTCACCCTTTTCCGAAAAATCAAAGCTATCCTTATTATTCAGCCAATAATCTTTTCTTTGAAAATAGAGGGTATTATGCTCTACGCGCCATTCGCAATTGTAAAGCGTCTTCAACTGGTCAAGAAACACATCCAGAGTAATATTAGGCGCATTGCCGGGCAACCAGTAATCCGTTTTATTCATCAATGCGCCTTTAAATATATTCAGGTCATCAAACCTCCTGATACCCTTCTCTACCATAGGAAAGAAATAACAGGCATTATAATGTGGATTCTGCCTGGGTTGCGGAGCTACTTTATTATTCCTGTCAGCAGATGTTTCTATAGTAATAGTTTGTGCAAAAAATATGGGTACAGTATCAGCATTCACCTTAACACCGCATTTTGAACATACATTCTCAATATAGTCCCTGACCAGTGGTGCGGGGTGCTCCCTGCCGCATCCGGCGCTCTCTATGAAAAAGTTACCGAATATATCTTTTATGTCCTGGTATTGTATATAATTCAGTTTATCCTTATCCAGCTTCTTTTTGTTCAGAATACCCAATATAAAGTTGACGATCGGGTAGATGATATATTTAAGAGTAAATACAATAGAATTAATAACAGGAGCGATAAGTAGCATTAACGGCCCCAGTACGCTCATTAGTTGTGTCATCACCCACCAGATGGTCACCAGTTTACCATTAGGTCTCATTTCATTGCAGTAACTAAACCGAGGGTGTTGTTTGTTCGGATCAATTTGCCTGCTATTGCCAAACCAGTTTTGCCAATTGTCATTTATCAGTGTATTCTTAATACAAGTCAGTGCTTCGTCTTTTTGTTTCAGCCCTACATTGAATGTACACACCTCATCTTCGCACCATGTAATGTCCGTTGCTCTTATTACCCAGTCGGTATAATCGCCACAGTTCACATGCTGTATTTGCACCTCTATTGCGTTTACTGATGCGCTCTCATCGTCTACCAGCCATGCCTTCAGGTATTTATATGCATCTCCTTCCAACGTAAGGATACCGGCCGCAGATTTCTTTTGATTAGCGACACCTACAGAAGGCAAGCCCTGGTTATTCCTGTTCAATGTCCATGTTAACTTTAGTTGATGCAGGTCGCCTACGGCATCAGTTATATCCAGGAAATTGCCGTAATTAACAAATTTCCGGTGAGACGGGAGCGTACCTGTTACGGTTACCAACCTGCCACCTTGCAGGGTCACATATTGTTCCTTTGTTCCAGATGCATCGTACCTGATGAGTTGTCTTATCAATAGCTTTAATTCCATGGTGATGATTTGATATTGTCAGTATTATTATTTCCAGCGGTTCCTGTCCCGTCTTATAGCTCGTTCTGTGATTATGCCTACTCCCTGCTCATTAAAAAATATGTTCTGGTTGAGTTTATTATCTGATATGGCATCCACTACCTGGTCCAGTTTCTTTTCCAAATTATGAACATCAGAAACGTTCGCATATTTACCATCTGGTCTCACTTCTGGCTGCTTAAAAGCGGGTACAGCCAATGGCAAAGTAGCTGTCACATTGTGCAAGGTGGCACCTTTGTTGATAGCTTCCAGCAATGCCCGGTTATTGCGTGTCCCTTCAGCCGTTATTACACTCTCGCCATTGCTGATACGCACCCAGTTCCTATCATCTTCCGGTCCACCTTTACCATTAAAACCAACTACCCCTTTAGCAAATGCTGTATTTTCATTAGACAGGCTTTGAACAGCAGCATATCCGGCAGCAAGTGAGGCTACTAACGCAGCTATGGTAGCTATCGAACCGAACCCACCTCCCTCAAGTGCTGCCCTTGCCACTGCGGCTATCGCATTAGATATAGTTATTGCAGTATTAACAGCTTGTTGTCTCTTAGCAAATCGCTCACGTTGCTCAATTGACCTTCGCAACCCATCCTCTTCTATCTTCAATGCCTCAACATTTCCACGTTTGGCAAGCTCTTTGGCATTTTCTACCTTCTTCTCACGTACAGCTATCTCCTTGTCAGCAGTTTCTATTTGTGCCTTTAATATTTCATCATAAACAGCCTTTACCTCATTTCCTAACGACAGGTAGGTGTTGATCTTACCCTTAAGTTGTTTTCTATCTTCCTCTGTGAATTTCTTTGAGTTCTTTGCGGTGTTAGTGATTTCCTTATCCGCCTCTTTAATACTTTTAGTAAGTTCTTCAAACTTTTTCGACCCCGTTGACGAGAGCCCATCTATCTGCTTGATATAGACATCCATAGCTTTAGACACTTTATATAACTCCTTCAGTTGAGCACTGATAGACATTGTAGCTTCGTCTAAACTGCCGGTATTTACCCTGTAATTAATTTCGTGAAGTACTTCGGTAATATCTGCCATAGGTTCATATTTTTCTGTTGAAAACCAATGCACTTGAGTAGGTGGCGTATTACCTGTAACGTATTTGTAGAAAAAGGACGTCTCCTTTGATAGCAACTTCACAACAAAGTAAATAATAATTTTTGTAATTACCAAAAAATATTTTTAATGTTGTATCTGTGCAATCGTTACGTAAATACATAAGTATAGCCCTGTTGTTATTTTCTTGGCAACATGTCTCTGCCCAACAGGCTGATCCTGCAATGATATACAGTATTCATACTAGGCTGGGTATGAATGGTCATATCAGGCATGTTACGACTTACAAATACACAAATCTCAAACATATCGGAACCGGAGCAGAGCATGCAAAAGGCACCCTTTATTCTGTAATAAAGAATTGGTACGACACCTCAGGGTATATAGTTCATGACAGTACTGCTATTTTCTATAATCCCCGATCAGCTTATGGATATTGCAAAGAATACACCTATAGTCAACAAAATGGCACTCTTGTGATACTGATAAATACAAGATTCGATTGTATGCCCCCATATGACAACAAAGCAATTGTACCGACTATTGTAGAACTAACTGTTCCGAATGATAGTACTGTACTCGCAAGGGAATACGAGGGCACTGAATTACAAAAGATCAGGAAAAATATTGTGAGTTCATATAGATTCACAGTAGTCGGCGGCCTGATACGGACAACTGTATTTGATGCGTATAAAAAAGGCAAAAGTCATAATGGTATATCAACCTATACATACGACGAATACAATAACTTTACTCAAACCACACTAAAAGTCGGCGAATCTCCACAACAGGTAATTGATCACAAAATATCTACCATAGACGACCACGGCAACACGATAAGAATGCTCAACTTTGTTGACAATAACCCGGAGCCTGATTTCATGACGATTTACGAATTTGAATATTACGATTAATCTTCTTGTTTGAATTGTTCATTGTGCCACTTAAGCCAATTAGCCTTCTGTCTGATACGATAATAGAAATTGAACACCCCCGTATCCATAAAATGCTCGGCATCCCGTACATTTCCTTCACAATATTTCAGGGCAATATCCCAAAAACTATCATACCACTCATCTACCCTGGCAGGTACAGACATTATTGCTGAGGATACATTCCCTCTGTATTCTCCTGTCTTGTTTTGAAATAGTTCATATCTGTCAAAATATGCGACTGCACTTTCCAGGCAGGCGTGAACGGAACTCCGATGCTCAAAAAAAAAGCGTACAAATCAGGATCTGGCTCAATACTCTGTGATGCATCTCCTTTAGCCCAGGCAACTTTACGAGCCGTCCAAAAATCCTCAGTCGTATTAGGGTCCTCCCCTTCTACAAAAGCATAAATGGCTCCCATACGCAAAGCGCAATCTTCATCTACCGGGTAGCGCAACCTGTATTTGATATTATTAGCCAATGTAGCAATGTCTGTACGAAGATGCTTAATGTTCTTCTCATCATTACACAACTCCAGCATTTTGTCCATTATTGCAGAAAGTACATCTTTGGTAGCACCGCCTGCAGAAAAAATATTCTGTGCTCCGGCAGCTACATATCGGCTCATGTGGTAACCATTGGCCACATCTTCAGGCATGTATAATCTTACATTATGTACTTTGGAATAGAAAACCTCTTTGTATGCGGGATCGTTCGCGAAACTATTTTTCATGGTTGTGGTATTTATTATTTTGTTTTTTGTCAATTATCCTGTCACATCATCCATTCCAGCTCCTCTGCCCTTTGAAGTTCTTTCAACATCTTTCGTGAATCGTCAATTTCGTCTTCCATCGGCTCTACAAATATTACACGCAGGCCTTCCGCTGTAACTATATATGTGGGGGTTTCCCGTTCTCCATTTATTATCAGCCTCAGCATATCCATCTTATCCTGTACTGTCAGTGGTTGCGGCACTGGAATATCTGTATGCTTTACTATCTGCCTGAACATGTATAAAACACCCGCATCTATATGCCTGGTCACTTCCGGGTTTTGCATCATATACCTGATAGCAGCATCCTCAAATCCCTTTTCCAATTTAGGAAAAGCAGACCGCACAGCCCACAGCTTATTGCCATGCAGTATCATGCGTCTTACAAATTCGGCCTCGGTAGACGAAAGTGCCATTTTTCTCTCTTTTTATCCTCTTAAACCAGTACTACCCTCTTCATAGTACTAATGCAAATATACACAAATTTAAATAACAAACAAACAAATTTTTGTTGTATTATTTTTTAACCCAAAAATACATACACAACACGATAAACAATGTAGCCAAGCCAATGACATACGGGATACGTTGCTCCCAAAGCATTTGTTTTCGCCTGCTATTAAGTATATCTTGTATGGTTTTATTTAGCTTAGTATCCTCTTCCGATAAAATCTGTAATCTATCCGCTACCTCCTTCAAACAATCGTATTTCAATTTCTTTACTGACTGTAATGTTACACTCACAATTCCCTCATTTACAGAAGTACCCCCCGACCTGAGTAAGATTGTCATATGCTTGTCGTTCAATAATTGTAACACGTAATCTTTTATTCCTTCGTGGCTCATGCCATATACATCAATTCTGGCCATGTGGCTATTCAGCTTTATAGCCTCTTTTAGTATCCACTCCGGTGTGGCTTGTTCTTTTTTTTCCGATCGGCTGGTCATACCTGCCAGCCAACGCTCCTCATCGTACTTTGCTCTCCTCTGTACGTGCCCCAATACACTATATGCTTCCTGTACCTCCCTGAAATAATTTTCTAAAAACGAATCACCATCATTAGTATCCGGATGATACTTCATAGCCATTTTACGATATGCCTTTTTCACCTCTTCCGTACTCGCAGAAGAATTGATATCCAGTATTTTATAATAATCCTTTATCTGAACAACAGACATAAGACAAAGATAAGGTTATGTATTACTATCATACACGCTTAAGCACTGATTAACCGATTTATATAACAAACGGGGCGGTTCGCTATACAACGAACCGCCCCTTCACACACTCACTATACACTACTCTGCTTCTGCTTTACTTTTATGATATCGTAGCTTTAACCTGCGTATTCATTTTTCGCAACTGCTACTGACTAAATAACGGAATGGGGGGAAAAAAGTTGTACTGCAAAGCACAATAAAATGTTAAGGATATGGATATAAATATTAAATTTACATCTATGATCAGCCAAATAAAATGGACTGATATGTCCTTCGCTTTTGACATACCCCCGGGCAAATATCCTGCCCTAATAGAAAGGCTGTCAGGCACTCCAGCCCGGCTTGAGGAAAAAGTACAGGATATGCCTTTCCTTATCCTGACGCAACCGTTTGAAAACGGCTGGAGCATTCAACAACATATTGGCCACCTTGCAGACCTGGAGGAGTTATTAATGCAAAGACTTGATGACTTTGAGGCGAGTAAAGATACACTCACCACTGCTGATATGACCAATAGAAAAACAGAGGAGGCAGAACACAACCTAAAAGACATTAACTCCCTTCTGAAAACCTTTAGAACCGCTCGTCATGTCACCATGCAAAGACTACTTAGGTATGACGAAGAAATGACAGAACGCGTCTCTATCCACCCAAGGCTGGAGCAAACTATGTACATTACCGACCTTGTTCATTTTTTTGCAGAACATGACGATCACCACCTGGCTATGATCAGTAAAATTCAAAGGGAACTGCTATAATCCTTTATACACAATAAACTCCTTCACAACATCTAAAACCTTTCTGGCAGTAAATGGTTTGGTAATATATCTATCAGCAGCTTTATCTTGCGTCAATTTTTCATAGCTTCTGTCACTTTCAGGCACTAACATAATAAACGGTATCTGTTTGGTTGTAGCATTGCCTCTTATTTGTTTTAACAGATCATATCCATCCATATCCGGCAGACCATTCTCACAAATGATCAACCCCACACTATTATCTTTTAGTGCTTTTGTTGCGCCTTCACCAGTTTGTACATGTTGGACAGGCACATTTACAATACCTAATATTGCCCTTATCATATTGGCAATACCGGTATCTCTTTCCACGATCAGTACGATCTTGTCCTTTGTATCCATAGCTTTAAGAAGCCGGGCTTTATGGTATCTCTTTGCCGGCATCTGCTCTAGTTTATTGCCGGCATTCTCTAAATATGTATCAGGAGCAAGTAACAAATATCCTTATACTTAGGGGTAAGATGTATATGCCAATAACATCCCGGTAACTATATATTAACCACCCGATAACAAATGCAATATATCTGGCATAAAAAGAGGCTTCTGATCAAAATTCTTATCAGCCGTACAACATCAATATATATATTGTCGCCTCATTTACAATAACTTGCCATTAACACACATATTTGCTACGAAAACGTATTTTTATGACCTAAATGGCGAAATACCAGGTAGCCATTTTTCCCTGTTTTGATGAAAAAGTAAAACACACAATGAATAAGGGTACTACTATTTGCGCTTCAGCATTGTTATTGGTTATTCTATCGTCTTCCTGCAAAAGGAAGCACGAGTGCTTTTGCACGATAGTAGGCCAGGGCACCAATACCACACTGACACGGGAATTCGTAGGCTACTCAAAAAGTGAGGCCCTGAAGCTTTGTAAAGCAGAAGAGTTTGGTTCCAGCGCTTCTATTGAGATAAAATGTACATTGAGGTAATACCCAAAATCACACTTATTCATTAATAGAAAACTTCTCGACATTTCCGTCAGGTTTTGCTCCGATGTCTATTTTACTGGCCAGTGCTTGTTGTACAAACAAATCATAATCTTTGTCAGCTAATGTCTGGCTCAACATGACCATGTCAAAACTTACAGGTATACTAAAGCCTTTATGCAAAGTGTACATAAACCGGTTACGATGCGCTAATGGCACGGCTGGCAATATATGTTTCCACTTTACAGCTTCCTCTCCGGCTAATTCAATTATAGTCTCTTGAAATCGCTCGTAATGTAACATAAAAAAAATGCAAATGTTAAACTACGACTCCACATACATGAAGGTTGTTAATGAGTTGTTAACGAGATGTTAGCGACAAAAAACAGATACAGGAAACTGCAAATATTACATTACTCATAAATGTAGATTTTAGCACTATATAATTGGCTATCCAGGGTCATTAAGGCACAATTTCTTATCTTTATATGTTTACGATACAGAAAAAACAACTAATGAAATATAAATTAACAATACTTGCAATATATTCGACTTTTCTCGCTTCTGCTCAAATGCAACCTGGTTTCAAAGATTTTGATGTTGCGCAAGGGCTATCCAGTTCTACACCATTATATCTTAATAGCCTGAACGGCACTCTTTATTTTTATGCTGCCAACGGCAGCAATGGTAGGGAGCCTTATTTTGTACAGGGTGCCGGCAAACCTGTAATGATCGATGATGTGAATAGTGGCATAAAAAATGCGATCAGCACAAATTACATGAACCCTTCAGCTTATATGAATGGCAAATACTATTTTACTGCTGATAATGGCTCAACAGGTGAAGAAATGTATGTCTACGACGGTAATAATTCTCCCAAAGTTGTTTTTGACCCTGACTTTGGGCCAGACAGTTCGCAACCCGACAACTATGTTGTATTTAATGGCAACCTCTATTATACTGCCACTACCTCAGCCAATGGTTCGGAACTTTATGTATATGATGGTACTAATACACCAACAAGGATAACGGATATTAATTCAGGCCCTGACAGTAGCGTCTATGGTCCTGTTATTGCTTATTCAAACAAGATCATATTTGTGGCAAATACTGCCGCTAATGGGTCCGAATTATGGGAATATAATCCCACTACATCACAGACCTCAATTATTGCTGATATTGATACCGGCAAAACCTCTTCAAACCCCGCAAATTTTCAAGTGCTGAATAACAAACTATACTTCAGTGCCACAACAGTTCAGTATGGCAGAGAGTTGTATATGTATGATGGAAGTAATATGCCTCAAAGACTTACAGATATTAATACCTCAGCCTTCAGTAGCCTCAGTGTCGTTTCTCGTAATGCTTTCGCCTTTTTCAACAACCTTATATACTTTGGTGCAAGGGATACAAGTGGAGAAAGCCATATATGGTCATACGACCCTTCAAACAGCAATGTAAAACTTGCACATAAGATAAACCCTAACGGTGATGCTAACCCCCGTGAATTTGTTGTGTATAATAATCGCCTATTTTTCACAGTAAATGATGGTGCAAACGGATATGAGCTGTATGCATACGACGGCACAAACACGCCTGCTATTATCGGAGATCTGTGTCCGGGGCCAAACAGCAGCCTGCCAACAGGACTGACACCGATTGGTGATGAGCTTTATTTTTCGGCCAATAACTGCGACAATAGCGGTGTAGACCTCTTCTCATACAACTACAAAAGGGTAGGCATAAGGAATGTACTTTTTGATGCTGATGTGAACATATATCCAAACCCCGTTGTTAAAAACCTGAATATTGATATGGAGCTCAAAAGAGATGAGCAACTCCGGTTACGTGTGACTGATGTGAATGGTAAAAACATTTATGACACCGGTTTGTTGTCCTACAAAGCGGGCAAAAACAAAACTGATATTCCGATGCGTAATTTACCACCGGGTGATTACATCTATTTTATAAGCAATCAGCAAGGCACAACCTATCTCACAGGTAAAATAGTTAAACGAGAATAGCTGCATGTATTTGCTTATTCAATATTGAATTTTACTAGTATAACAATTCGACCAATACGATAACGAAAAGCACTTAACACAAAATCTATATCTTTATTAGTATATAAAATCAACAAAAATATCTCAAGCTCATGAACCACATGTTTACACTTCTGCGATCCGGACTCTTACTTTGTGCATTTGTACTTGCACAAAAGTATGCAACCGCGGTAACTTATACAGCTATTGCCAATGGGAATTATAACAGTGCTGCTACATGGCAGGGAGGTATTGCACCTTCTTACGGGCTTGTCAATGATGCGATAGTAATACCCCCTGGTATCAAAGTAACAGCAGGTGCAAATATTTCTATTACAGGCGTTACTGGAAGTATTACTATCAATGGCGACCTGGTTGCGACAAACTATGCACTGCATGTTTCTGACGCAGCCATGCTGGGTAACGGCTCTATAATTGTGGATAGTTTTTCAGGATCATTTCCCGGACAATTTGACTTTAATGGCACTATGAGTACTAACAAACTTGAAATTGATTTTATGATGATAATGGGCAATCCTACTATTGATGTGGCCCAGGTGTTCTATGTATCCAAAAGCCTGAATCTGAACAATGGGAAGATAAACCTGACAAACGGTACGGTAATGAAAATAAGTGGCATACAGGGCAATACTGTACCTGCTTATTTAACCGTTGGTGGTGCAGGTGTATTGGGTCTGTTAGCCCCTTACAGTGTTGAATATGTTGGCGGCAGTATTGAATCAGGAGTCGAATTGAACGGACCTGGCTTAAAAAATGTCACAGTTGATGTTGGTACCGGCGAAGAAGTAAAGCTAATGGGGAATGCCAAACTACAGGGTGGCACTCTTAAACTTACTTCAGGAACATTCAATCTTAATAATCATAACCTGGAATTCAGCGCATCCGGGGACCTTGACCCTTCAGGATCCGGTGAAATAAAAGGAGGTTCCAGCTCTGATATAACAGTTAGCTCCGGTTCTGCTATCACCGGTGAACTGAAATTCACTACCGGGTCAAACCTGGTACGAAAGTTCATTATTAATACAAATGGTTCAGTCAAGCTAGGTAGCGATCTCCGAATTACTACCATGGTCGACTTTCAATCAGGAAAGATCGACGTGCAAAATCACAAACTCTCATTAATTACGGGCGCTACTATAAACGGTGCTGGCAGTGGAAGTTATGTCATTACAGGTAACGGGGGTAAACTGGCAGATGATGTTGGTTCTGGTGACACAGTAACTTATCATGTCGGTACCCAAACAACATATGCTCCATGTATAATTACATCAAGAAGCAATACCGTATACAACGGATTAACAGTAGGAGTAAATGATGGCGTAAAGAATACCGGCTCTACCGGTAACATCATTTCAAATGTTCAGCCATTAGTAAATGCCACATGGTTTTTAGAGAACGGAACAGCTACAACCATAGATGTAGATGTTGAATTAATGTGGAACGCCGGTATGGAAGTTAATTCTTTTGACAGAACAAAGTCATACATAACTCAACTGACTGGTGCTATGTGGGATAAACAGGCAGGCAAAGCAGCCACGACAAGCGGAAACATGTATGCTATGAAAAGAGAAAACGTCCACTCATTTACACCAATGGCCGTTTTCGACAATACCACAGTGTATGTAAATAACATAACAGGTAATAATTCTGTGCAACTATACCCTAATCCTGCAAGCAATATTTTGTTTGTAAGGTCAAACTCTGCTGCTGATATTGCCATATATAACACTTCAGGCAGATTAATGCTATCTCAAAAATTAGATCATTCTAATAATGGCATTGACATTACAGCTTTACCACAGGGCATTTATTACCTGCGCATTATTGGCCAAGAACTTAATGCAACCGGTAAATTCCTCAAAAATTAAAAAACTCTTTATAAAGGGAATAAAGCCAGTATTTATAACAATAATTTACTATATTTATTTTCTTATCTAAAATGTGAACGATTATGAAACTGATCTCTACAAAAATATTATCCTGTGCTGCAGTACTTTGCCTGGCTTCCACGTCAGCCAATGCGTTACAATACACTGCAACAGCGTCCGGTAATTTCAGCAGCACCAGCGTATGGTTAGGTGGAGTTGTACCCCCCAACCCATTATTAGGTGCAAACGACATTATTATCAATTCAGGTGTAACAATAACACTTGATCGCGACCTGACGCTAAGTAATACTAACTCGTTACTTCAGATGAAAGGTACGGCAAAGATCATCTCTACATCAAAGAATTACCTTTCAGTAAAGAACGGCTTCTTTTTAGGTGATCTGGGTTGCTCTATAGATGTAGATAGTGTATTCGTTGATTCGAATCCACAAATACAGTTTTATGGAAGTATTACTGCAAACACACTTGCCTTGTCCGGTGCTCCATTTTCATTGAATGTCACCTTAAACGTTAACAAAACGTTGCGCCTTACAGGCACTATGGCTTCACAGTTAACTTTGGGAACAATGACATTGTCAACTGGCACACCACGTCCGGTTATTGTTTTCGATGGTGGAGAACTCACTGTAGGCAGCAGTGCGACATTTAATCTCACCAATCCATACAATGTGCGTTATGAGAACACCGGTAAGCAGATAGGCACAGGATGGGAACTGTTGGGAGCTGGTTGTACAGACCTGGACGTTGCCGTAGGCAGTAGCAACAGCACCAGCCTTTACGCCGATCTTAACGTGAAAGGTGCTCTGAAACTTACATCCGGTACCTTGACTATGAATTCATTCAATATCAACCTGGGGGCGAATGGAACAATTGACGCTGCTGGCGGCTCGGGTACAATTTCAAGCAACGGTGGATCTGATATTAAGATATCATCCACGGCAGGAACGATAGGCTCTATACGCTTTGATGCACTCAACAATATCATCGATAACTTTACAATGAATACGGGAGCCGGTGGCGGAATTATCGAATTACTGACAGACATGTCTGTAGCCACAAAACTGGACCTTCAGGATGGCAAAATAAATGTTAAAGGAAATAACCTGATCATCTCGCCAACCGCAACAATTTCAGGCGGATCTTCTAACAGCTATATCATTACAGAACAAGGCGGTGCCTTAAGGCAGGATATAGCAGGTAATGCAATTGCTAACTATCCAGTCGGCCATATGAATGCCTACACACCTATTTCTATCGAAAGTAAGAATGGTACTCAATACACCGAAATGGGCGTTAATGTATCACAAGGCGTAAAAGCACACGCCACCATGGGCGCTGACCTGGCTGCTTCGCAGCCTGTTGTAGACGCAACATGGATTATCACACAACAATCTACTACAAACCTGGACTATGCAATTGAGTTGAAATGGCAGGCAGGTTCTGAAGTAAACAGTTTTGACCGTGGCAATTCATTTGTAACGATGTATAATACCGATGACTGGGAAAAAACTACACCTACTGCAGCATCTACCACAGGCAGTATGTACAGCCAGAAGAAAGATGGAATAACATCATTAGGTAGTTTTGCTGTTTTTGATCAGAACACTGTTAATGTAAAAGATTTTATTTCCGGCAACATTGTTAATCTTTACCCTAATCCTGCAAAAAACAGCCTTCGGTTAGACTTGCAAACCGAAACAACTGCTACAATATATAATTTATCAGGACAGGCTGTAAACACCAGCTTGCTGAACAATGCTAGCAATATCATAGACATCACTGATTTACCTTCAGGTATGTATATTATACATCTGGCCAGCGAAAACGTAAATGGAACGGGAAGATTTGTAAAACAATAGTTTCATACTATTATGCCAATTTTAAAAGCGCCCATTGAGGCGCTTTTAAAATTGAAAAATCATTAAATTAGCTTTAATAAAACCGACACTCTGAATGAAACACTTTGGATATACATCATTCACCCTTACTAGCGTTTTTATACTAGGGGTTATCTCCATACGTTTCTTTGTACCCGAATTAGATTATCTCAATTTCCCGCTTACACTCTCAGCGATGATTGTAGCCTGGCAAACGTTCAATATGCCACTTATAAAGATCAATACCGAGCGCATAAGTATATTTACACTAAACCCTTTTAGCAGAAACATAAATGTGCATTTTGCAGATGTCAGCAAGATCATTGTAGATCTGGACCATACTATGCGTGTTGTCTTTCAGATGAAAGACGGAACATACCGATCCATTAACACATCTAGATATAGTTACGACATGAAACCGTTTTATTATGAGTTAACTAAATCAGGTGTAGATATTGTTTCAGAAGGTGCTGACACTATTGATTGGGTAAGATAACGGATCATATACCCATGCTCCTCACTTCATCACGTAGATTTTTCAGCCAATACATATCAAACTTGTTATTCCCTTTACTGAATTTCCCTTTTGGTTGACCTACGGCGTAGGCTATTGGCAGGGGGATAGTTTTGCTTCCGGATACTTTTTTTTCAAAGAACGACATTGTATTTTCCAGATCATACTGTGCCGGAGATTCAACCGTAAGGTCTATATGCATAAACCATGCTGCAAACTGTCTACGATATTCTCGCTCAGCCTCGATGACTCTTCCGGTAAGTGAAAGCCACCGATTGAATACTGTCATCCAATCAGAAAGTTGTTGCTTATTGAGTCTTCCCGTAGTTATATACGGGAAGACAAATTTTTGGTTGTCAGCCAAAGCCCTGTCTCGTAGTATTTCATTTCTCCTTTCTTGTTCCATAACTTACATTTTATTTTTTGTACAGACTGGCACCATATATTAAGACGGTATTTTGTTGTGTTTTGTTGCGAAAAAAGCGTTAATGTGTTTCATCTATTGTCAAATGATTATCATAAACAACCTTTTCACCAATTTCAATTAAATAATAATTCCTGTTCGTCAAGTTTGGTATCGTTTTTGTTTTGTACTTAACAAAGAGATTTTGTTATGAGTATGATGAGTATGGCGATAGGGGTTTTGTTTTATGTGGTTTTGGCTTTTGTATTTATCGTCAGTTTTACATCCATCTGCTACGAGCTCTCACCTTATAGCCGGCGAGACGCAACAGTCTCATTGCCTGAGTGGGAGCGCAAAACTCTTTATAGTATAGCCGGTTATCCCCCTCTTTCTATCCTGCTGCTGATTATTATGGCATTTATGTTGCCGGGATGGAAGGACGCGTCAACGCTTCACCTATTGGTATGGTTTTGTACCGGACATGTGCTGATAAGCGTACTAGGAGCTGCCGGAGCCTGGTACCTGCGAAGGCGCAATTCGAAGAACACCTTGTATTTTGTCACCGACCTTCTGGCAGGATGTATCTATGCCGGCTGCCTGATAGGGTTGTTCTTCTTTGTATATAAACAATAAGGCTTATTTTTACCCTAAAAGTCATGGGTAAGCTTATTCTCATTGTCATATTCGCCAGCATTATTACTGCGGGCTTATACAACTTGGTGAACCGGTTATCGCCGTTCAAAGCTATGAAAGGAGAACCTACTCCGGCACAAAAGCTACTCTACTATTTCATCGTATTATATGTGCCTGTACAACTCTTCATCCTGCTTATTGCCGGTAAATACATGCCCATTGCCAACCTGAAAGACCATACTATAATAACGACCATCTTTTCCCTGGGCCATGCCCTTCTATCTATAATGGGTATGGTGGTCAGCAAATACTTCTATGCACGTAATAAAGCAGCTCTTTTTCTGTTAGTGTTGAACGCATCAACTGCCATATTTTATTTTATGGCCACTTTCATTTTTATCACACATTAGCGATGGCATTAAACTACTCGCTGTACTCATAACATGTCAAAGAACTTCACTTAGTTTTTCATGGTGAGGGCATAGGTAGTTTAGCATGTCTTAAATTTTCATGGTGAGGGTACAGGTAACTTTTACTAACCCTTATCTTTCAAGTCCGTTTCTCTTCGAACAGTTTTCCAAGACCTTTATTCTTTCTTATCCGCTCTTTATTATCTCTCAACAATGCCGTCAATTCATCATTATCAGAACAACTGACAATCATGCTCCCCAACTCCTTATCGTTCAGATAAAGTGAGGGCGGGAAAGCAGGCCCCTCTACCTGCTTATGCCCCCAAAAATCAACACTATGAGATGCCCACTCTGCAACGGATACAACTTCTGCATTCCACGACTCGAATAATGGCCGGCAACAAGATTCTTTCAGCGCGGATGACATTTCGCTTTTATCACCGCAAATGATAAATAGCGATATGTTCATACCTTTTGGTGTTTGTTGTTCCTGTTTCATATAGATAGTGTTTCAGTTTACACTCCGCTGTAACTGCAGAGCATATCGGTTATTCTTCTCCTTCCAGTATATGTATCATTTCCCTTTTTGCCCGTTCATTACCTGCGAAAGCACCCAGGTGGAATAGTGCGTAGGTCAACTCATTGATGTTATTTGTCTTTTTCGATATTTCCGCAATTGCTTGCGGATATGTGTCCGTGCTGGTTAAACATTGTCCTATCAGGTCGCATAATTGCTCTTCTCTTGCTGTTTCAATACCCAGTACCGAAGCAAAACTTCCGTTAGTAGTATCGTCAGCGATTATTAATTCCGTTTTCATAATTATAGTTCCCGGGTACGGGTGTTAAGTTTTGTGTTGTCTGCCATGCAGGTTTGCGATAGGGCCCAGTGTGTTTTCATAGTTTGTTTAGGATATTTACGCGCTCATTTTCAGGCCGGTCAGCTGGCTGCGCCCCTCATTGAGACGTAAAAATGTTATAGGGGCTGATTGCACCAGTTGAATACGGTAGAAAGCATTACCTTCAAGCAATCGCGCATCATATCCTGTAGCGCGCAATTGTACGATCTTACTCATTGCTGCATAACGGGTCGTGAATATCTGCGGATGACAGTGTTCGTCCATCAACAATTGCATATCATCATACTTGCCAAAAAAAGGGGTATTATTCAGTGCCGCTACCTTCCGGTCCACCTCGCGCTGCAATCTGTCTTTCATTTCAACCGGCTGCGTACTGTTATTGATAAAACGGCGCAGCCACTCAAGAGCATCTGCATTGTAGTAGCTTTCTATCCAGCTACTTACATGGCGGTAAAACATATTCTTTTCCATATCTGAAATATTTAATTGGTTACTTAATCAATTGTTCTGTTACTATATAATCCCTCAGGTCTTTACGCTTCACTTCATATTCTACATTCTCCCAGTAGTCGTCTATGGCCATAATACCTGAGATCAATTCCGGAGTGTGGTCCGTATCTAACCCCTCCATACACCAATCCAATCTGCCCTGTTCACCCAACCACTGCTCAAAGCAAGGCCGACATACTTCTAATTGCTGTGTTTGCCCCATTGGCAAGGCATGCCACAATACTTGTACATACAACACTCTTATTTCAAAATCTTCAATGTTCCAATTTTTTGTTATCTTCGCATTGTGTTTTTTATTTTTTGTTTTGAAACGCCCGCGTGTGTCTACATCGGGCATTTTTTTTGCGTTGCCTGAAAGGCTTACCCCTAAAGGATTTCCGTTCTTTTTCCTTAGCGATTCCATAGCTTAAAAGTTTATTGTTATTCAGTTAATACAGCTCCTGCCTGTTTGTCTTTCCCTTTAAAAGATTTTTCAATCAAGGTTGGCGTTTTGTAATTTTATTTATACATTTGTACAAACAACACTTGAACAAATCATCATTGTTAGACAAATGTACATATTTCGTACAAATGTCCAAAATAATTTTAAAATATTATTAACCATAATACATTAGTCTATGAGTATCCATGAAGGCGAAGCATTGCAGAACGCCGCAAGAATGAGCAAAATGGGGGTACACGGCCTGGCCATATCACTGAACGTACCCAGGAGTACGTTATACTACAACTTTCGTAAAGAGCGGCTGGACGATACAATACGTACACGCGCAGCCAAAGCACTGGGCATTACCACTGAACAATTGTTTGGCGGTGCATACAACAATCCTGCTGATATGTATGAACAGCCGTCGCATACTACAGGCGACGACCTTCGCATGCAGAAGGCATTAGGACTGAATGTACACGAAGGACTAAGCGTAGTTCCTATACGTGCACAGGCAGGATACAGCAAACACTATCTTGAGCCCAGCTTTGTAGAAGAGTTGGAAGTAATGAACGTACCTAATATGCCCTACCGGGGCGACAGATATCGTGTATTTGAAGTTAGCGGCGACAGTATGGAACCAACATTGAAAGAAGGTTTTCATGTAGTGGCAGAAACTGTTGCACCTGACTATTGGAACAGCACAGCACAATTTTATATTTATGTAGTGGTAACAGAAGACCGCATCATGGTAAAACGCCTGTACCGAAAAGATGACAACGAGAACTTTGTTTGCATCAGCGACAACGAAGAGTTTTACCCACAGTTCCTGCTACCTAAACAAGAGATAAAAGAATTATGGCTGGTAAAGCGTAAAATTGACTGGGAGATGCCTCCACCTAAAAGGTTTGAAATAACAGTATAATTACAATTAAGCAATACACATAAAGCGGGCATATGCCCGCTTTGTCATTTAAATGTCAAAGCATCAGATGCAAGCACAAGAAACATTATTAATATTCCGTAACTTACAATTGCCGCCAAACTAATAACTCTATGAATAAGCTAATCACTGGTATTGTAGTCTTGCTATTATCCTCTATAAGTTACGGTCAAGTGCCATGGAAATTGATACGAAAAAACGTTACTTACATCGAAGCAGGCAACGATACGGTATCATCGGGCAGTAACGACTTCTATTACAGCAATAACAGCAACCGTTATGGTTTATTACCAGCCAACCCTTTTTTCAGGTACAACCCTGAAGAAGAGTATCCACACATGTTAATACCCTACCCTGACCCTATGGAATACGATTCCAGTATTATTATCGGTGTATATAGAGGGGATACTACGTTGCCACCAACAAAAAATCACGAACAATATTTTTATCCTAATGGACAGCTGAGCCTTAGAAAAACTTATGCAAAGGATGCATTTGTATCTGGTTGGGGACTGTATTCAATTGATTCGCTCTTCTACAATAATAACCATGACCTTGCCAAAGTTATCAGGTACCAACCGAGATTTTCTACGAGTCAAACCCAAACGTTGAGCATTACGAGTACAATAGAGTATACCTATGACACAAATCGCAACATGGTGCAAAAAAAAAGGTGGAGTGGGACAAGCCAGGACACGTTTTTATACGAAATTAATACTGTTTCTTACAACAACCAGGGACAGATATTAACAGACAGCAGCAGGCAAAAAGTAGTTGTCTATCAAAGTCAATCTACAATAATAGATAAAATAATATGGCCGTACACAATTTTACACTATCAATATAATAATGCTACAGGCAAACTTATAGAACGAATCAAAATAAGTCAATCATATACCGACTCTAACAAGCGCGACACAACAGAAATTGTCAGGTATGCCTACGATAGTAGCGGTAAGAAAATTTCAGACTCTACCTTTTTGCACCAGAAAATACCAAATGATGAATATGTAATCTATGAATCTAATAACTTTCAATACGACAGTGCAGGCTTAATAAGCAACCTCATTTTTTATGAAAACCCGAACCTGAACTCAGACACAATTACCGACTTATACTACAACATAGACTTTTACTACAATAATCTTGGACTACTTTCCGGCACTACCAGGCATACAACCAGTCATATTAGTGGAAACAGTACAGACATCGTCGAGTATGTATATTGCCATGATACTGCAATATGTAGACCAACTCCTTCTACTCCGGGCCCTCCATTGCTTAAGCCTGGAAATACAGTATCCGTGTATCCCAACCCCGCAACAGGTTACATAAATCTGGAAGCCACATTTGACGAAGAAACAAATATTGACCTTACGATCTCAACTCCGGACGGACACATTGTAATGCGTATTGCAGACAAAGATGTCACAATCTATAAAAAACAAATTTCAACCAGCGGGATGCGCCGGGGGCTTTATTTCATTACAGTTAAAACGAAAAATGAAAAAATTGCCCGTCGTATTATGGTACAATAGAACGCAGACTGCTGTTAAAAACAAGTCATTATTGCTATAGATTGTTTACTTATTTTAGCAGAATGAATAAATTATTATATTTAGTTTGCTGCCTGGTACTGTTTACATCCTGTGGCAATGAGACCTATACATGCTCCTGTAAACACGCTGACGGCAAAGAAATTGCCGGTTACAAGATTGAAGCAGCGAAAAAATCTACCGCATCGTTTGAGTGCAAGCAGAAAGGACTTAAATTTTCAGGTGCCGAGTATAAAGATGTAAAATGTGAACTGGAATAACATGCTCAACTCCTACTCAAACAACAATGAAAAAACTCATCTTAATATTATACATACCTGTACTGATATTTACCGCATCGTGCGACAACAATGGCATAAGTAGGAACGGTGACGGGGAAAAAGTATATACCTATTCACCTATAGGTTGGCAAATGGCCATTCCCGAAAACTGGGAAATACTTTCAGAAACTCAACGCGATAAGCTCGCTTATGCAGCACAGAACTATTATGAAGAAGAGTCACTAAGCAATAATAAGGAAGGGGAGAAGAAGATCATACTGGGCGTGCGTAAAAGCAAGGATGATATCAATTCAGTGTATGCCTTTGTGAGGAGCTATAACCGTGAAGAAGATCACCCCAGCCTACACGACCTGCTTACCCAACAATACAGATCATACTCAGCAGACTTTTACAGTGCTGACACATCTCTTACTAAAGAGATCATCGATGGCATCAGTTTCGAAATAGCTGTATTATCGGTACAATACAGAGATAAACCTTATTTTACTTATACCACATACAGCACGATGCTGGATACATTGAACTTTGGTGTCAGCATTGTAAGCAACAATGCAAATGACGAAGATATGCTCATCAACAACTTCAAAAGCTCAATATCAAGCCTGAAAAAGTAATGCCTGCAAATACATCATTTACAGGCATTACAAAATAACATAACCACTGCGCTACTCTTCCTCTATATTCTTCATTTTCGCCAGTAGTGTATATGCTCCTTTTACAACAAACTGGCTGTTCTTATCGTATCCAACAGGTAATGTAATAGCTGTATAGCCATCCTCCGAGCTTCCGGTCTCTACGGCTACCATTTTATAGCGATATATGCTATCCTGTAGGTTGTCATCATTTACCGCGAACAAATAATCCTTACCCTCAAACTTCATCACAGCTTCATCAGGCAAAGCAAATACATCCGAACCGCTTGTCTCTATTTTTGCCGACAGGAACATGCCCGGCAGCAAATGGATATCCTCTTCGTCGAGATGGCAATGTATCCGAACTGTGCGGTCTGTACTGATCTCTTTACCTACTAAGTGTACTGTTCCGGTTCGTTCTTTCACTTCATTGGCCAGGGTAAACCGTACTGGCTGACCAATCTCTACCTTGGCTATATCCTTTTCAAAAACTGTCAACTCCGCATGCAGATGCTCTGTATTTACCAGCCTGAATATTACATGCTGGGGAGTAACATATTGCCCCACATTTACATTTACTTCAGTAACATAACCATTAATAGGCGCGTACACATTGATTACACTTGAGATATTACCCTGTTCAACTTTTACAGGATCAATATTCATCAGCTTCAACTTACTTTGCAGCCCCATATACTTAGCCTGCAATGATTCATAATTCGCTTTCGCCTGCTGCAAAGCTTTTTTAGCATTTACATTTTCTGCAGCCAGTTCCTGCTGACGGGCATACTCTGTTTTGGCGTACTCATACTGACTTTTCGTATCCAGGTAGTCCTGCTGCAACTGTACATAATCCATATGCTCCAGTGTTCCGATGACCTCACCTTTGTGAACATGCGTACCCTGCAACATAGATGTAGTTTTTACAAAACCTCCTACCGGCACCGAAACACTAACCATTTGTTGTGGAGGTACATCCAGCCTGCCATTGGCATATATCACTTCACCAATCCGCCTTGTACTTACCGTACCGGTTTCTATACCAGCTGTATTATACTGATCCTGATTGACGGACACTTCATACTCCTGCACATCCTGTGTTTGCGCAGATGATTCTTTTTGCTTTTGCTTATGACCGCATGCCGCAAATAAGATTGCTACTGCGACAAACGCTATTATACTATTGATAAGTTTCATTGCTATTTATTTTATCTGAAGCTGACCACCTGACAAGTATGCCAGGCGCAAAACGGCGCGGTTATGGTCGCTAATTGTTTTTAAATACTGTTGTTCCATTTCCTGTACCTGCTGTAGGCTCACAAGGTATTCTGTGTAGCTCACTTCTCCGGCGTTGTAAGACTTTTGTGCCTGTGTACGGATGAGTGCCATATTAGCCAAACCTGTTTCATTATAATAAGCAAGGCTATTCTTTTGTTTGACATACTCCTGTATACTTTCTTCGTACATACTATTAAGCATGATCTCTGTATTGCGATATTGCAACAGTGCCTTTTGCCTGTTTGCCTCCTGCGCTTTCATCTTAGCCATTTGCGGCCCTACAAACAATGGAATTGACACCCCAAACTGAACTCCTGTAAATCGGTCAGTAGAAGTAGCCAAAGCTGGCGGGCTATTATCATTCAAAGGATTACCCACCATTGTTTGATTAAAGTAACCAACCATCAGGTCGGGCAGGATAGCATGCATTTCTACCGCTTTTTGTTTTTTACTGACAATAGCATCCTGCTCCATCATCTTTAATACAGGATTGGCAGATGCATCCTTGAGATCAGCCCCTACAATAACAAGCGGCAGAAGTTGCTCATCAGCTATCTCAATACTATCGTCTGTTGACATGAGTGCCTGTAAATGACGTTTAGCGATAGTGATGTCCGACAGGTTCTGTAGTAATCTGTTTTTTACATCAGCTTTCCTTGCCTGAGCTGTAGATTGTTCCAGCAAAGTCCCTTCACCGGTTTTGTACCTCAACTCAGCCGCCTGGCTAAAATCAGTATATAAGCTATCCATACGCTGCAATACCCGGTGTACCTCCTGCAAGTATAGCAAGTTGTAATACCCTTCCTTAACCTTATACACCAAATCATTTTCCACAACATCCTTTTGCAACTGCGCACCGATTTCTTTCTCTTTGGCCAATTGTGTTTTTGCTATAAAGAGTGTAGGAAAGGGTATTTGCTGACTGATCGTGTAATTGTTATCAGAAGAAATATAGCTGTTATATTGTCCATATACTGCAGACACCTGCGTTTTGGGCATTTCCCATGCCGCTCTTTTCATCTGTTTGTTATAGGTTACATCAGCAACACTTGCTTTAAGACCATAATTATTTTCCAAAGCGATATTTACCGCCTGGTTCGGTGTCAGCCTTTGTGCATTGGCTTTGGCAAATGGCATTGCTACCAGCAATAATAATATTGCGGCACTTACACCCTTGTGTCGTTTGTTACTGAACTGTTCAACTAGATAGTACAGGCATGGCAAAACAAACAGAGTAAGCATAGTGGCTGTTATAAGACCACCGATAACAACTGTTGCCAAGGGTTTCTGTACCTCTGCACCACTACCATGAGAGAGTGCCATTGGCAAAAATCCCAGGGATGCTACCAATGCTGTCATGATAACCGGTCTTAGCCTTGAATGAGTACCTTTCAATATTATATCCTTCAGATCAGTATCAAGATCCTTTTTCAAACGGTTAAATTCTGCTATCAGCACTATACCATTAAGCACAGCCACGCCAAACAGGGCGATAAAACCAACAGCTGCCGATATACTGAACGGCATACCGCGGGTCCACAACGCCAGTATGCCGCCAATTGCAGAAAGAGGTATTGCAGTATAGATCATTAGTCCTTGTTTTATGGAGCCGAATGCAAAGTATAACAGAATAAAAATGAGCAGCAAAGCAACGGGCACGGCGATCGAAAGCCTTGCCTTTGCCTTTTGCAGATTCTCGAAAGTACCTCCATAGGTAACGTGATACCCAGGATCAAAATGTATTTGTTGTATTACTTTCTGTTGCAACTCTTTCACAACACTCGCAACGTCTCTGTCGCGCACATTGAAACCGACAATTATCCTGCGTTTGGTATCATCACGCTGTATCTGGTTAGGACCTACGCGAAAAGAAACATCTGCAAGCTGTTCTAATGGTACAGAGCGTCCGTCAGCTGTCGTAACAATAAGCTTACGTACATCTTCTATGCTACCCCTCACCTGCTCTTCAAGCCTTACCACCATATCAAACCTGCGCTCACCCTCATACACCTTACCTGTTACATATCCTGCAAATGCGGCATTTACTGTTTTGTTAATCTCATCAACTGACAAGCCATGACGTGCTATTGCCGCCCTATCGTAGTCTATTACTACTTGCGTCAACCCAGTTACCTGCTCCTCGTATATATCTCTTGCTCCGGTAATACCCGTTGTTATTTTTGACACCTTACCTGCATACTCTGTCAGCTTATCCAGATCATCTCCATATATCTTTACTACAACGTCCTGCTTGGCACCTGTCATTAGTTCATTAAACCTCATTTGTATAGGTTGCTGAAATCCAAAAGTAGCGATCGGTAATTTTTCCAGCGCAGCCGACATTTTCTCCGTCAATTCGTCTTTTGTTGATGCCTTTTTCCACTGATCCTTGTCTTTTAAAACTATTATCAGATCGGCCGCTTCTATTGGCATCGGGTCTGTAGGCACTTCACTACTACCTATTTTACCTACAACTTCTACTACTTCATCAGGAAACTCTTTCAGCAATATTCTTGAAGCTTTCATGGTTACCTCTGCAGTTTCAGGCAAACTGGTACCGGGTAATAGCCTCATTTCTACAGCATAATCGCCTTCATCTAATGAGGGCAGAAACTCGGCACCCATTCCAGCAAATAAAACTCCTGCACCGGCAAACAAAAGGAATGCCGCTAAAACAACCATACGTTTATGATGCAGTGCTTTTGCCAGCAATGGTTCATACCACGACTGTAGCTTATGTATCAACCTGTCAGAAAAAGTAGTTTTTGCTTCTGTTTTGCGACTCAGAAACAATGCACTCATCATAGGCACGTAAGTAAGCGACAATATGAATGCCCCCATAATAGCAAATGAAACGGTCTGAGCCATAGGTCGGAACATCTTACCCTCAATACCTGTTAATACCAGTATGGGTAAATACACAATCAGGATAATTATTTGCCCGAACGCAGCCGAGTTGAGCATTTTACCGGCAGAACCCAGCACTTCTTTATCCATTTCATCCCTGCTCAGCTTATGTTGCCCCGTTATCTTCGACAAATGGTGCATCGTAGCTTCAACTATGATAACAGCACCGTCTACTATCAACCCAAAATCCAATGCTCCGAGGCTCATCAGATTACCCGAAACCCCAAACAGGTTCATCAGGCTGAATGCGAACAACATAGCCAATGGTATCACAGATGCTACTATCAACCCGGCACGAAGATTACCCAACAATAGTACCAATACGAATATTACTATCAACGCACCTTCAATCAGGTTGCGCGACACAGTACTTATGGCATTATTTACCAACTTTGTTCTATCCAGATACGGAACAATTTCTACACCCTCGGGTAGATTTTTTCTTACTTCCTGCACACGCTCAGTTACTTTATTGATGACATCAGAGGAGTTTGCCCCTTTCAGCATCATAACTATACCACCCACAGCTTCTCCTTTACCATTATAGGTCATAGCCCCATACCTTACAGCACTTCCTTCCTGCACAACTCCCACATCCCTTACAAGGATCGGCAATCCACCCGGGTTAACTTTTACAACTATCTTTTCTATATCATCAATAGTCTCTGTAAGGCCTTCAGTACGGATAAAATAAGTGCTGGGTTTACTGTCAATATATGCTCCACCGGTATTCTTATTATTAGTCTCCAGCGCTGCAATCACTTCAGATATACTGACATTCATGCCCCGAAGTTTGGCAGGGTTTACAGCCACTTCGTATTGCTTTAAATGACCTCCGAAACTGCTAATTTCAGCCACACCTTCTACGCCCAGCAATCGTCTGCGTACGATCCAATCCTGTATTGTACGCAGATCTGAGATGGAATATTTGTCTTCATACCCTTTTTCGGGGCGTAATACATATTGGTATATCTCTCCAAGGCCCGTAGTTACCGGTGCCATTTTGGGGCTGCCTATATACGATGGTATTTCCCCTTTGACATCATTCAGTCGCTCAGACACCTGCTGTCTTGCCCAGTACACATCCACATCTTCATCAAAAACGATTGTGATAACACTAAGCCCGAAACGGGAGAATGAACGGACCTCAGACAATCCCGGTATGGTTGCCACCGATTGCTCTATCGGGAAAGTTACCAGGCGCTCTATATCAGAGGCTGCCTGTGATGGTGCACTGGTAATTACCTGCACCTGGTTATTAGTGATATCGGGCACAGCATCAATGGATAGCCGGGTAAGGGAGTACCCACCCCATGCTATCAACGCTAATGTCATCAGCCCGATGATCAGCTTTTTCTTTATCGAAAACGATATTATTTTATTCAACATAAATGTTAAGCATTAATTATTCGGACAACCGATTTCCGGTTGTCTCGTACAAAGATCAATTACGATTGCGAACCCACGTCCGGGTCACGTTGCATGCTTAACAATTACGGGGAGGCTGCCAGATCTTATCATGAAAATCTGTGCTTAGAAATGTATCTGTAGTAACAGAAAGAAGACTTTTACTCTCCGGAGCCGGGACATGTAGTGATATCTGGACTTTCTTAGAGATGGTAGACATGGTAAAGAAGATCGGAGCACTGCAATCTTTGAAAGGCAGCTGCATATCTTTATCATAATCATCATCTACAACTGTCTTCTGTGTGTAATGAATATGCATGAACTTCAGCAGGGTCATTGTTTCATCGTGCTTCTTGTGTTCAAAGTAATGCGTTACCAGCAAAGGGAACTTGAACACCTCGTGCAAGGGTGTTTGTATGGCTATGAAAGTACATAGCAGTGATATGACCACAAAACGTTGCAATGCAATGCAAAGTTATGAATATTATTGATTAGTCAGTATATCATCAATATCTGTCAGGATATGATTTTATCTTTTTTTAAGCCTGTACATTGAAAATGTGGTAATAAATATTATAGTTTTAGTGGTACAATCTAACAAAATGAAACAAACCTCAGCACTATTAGTATTTCTTTTAGCTGTATGGATGCAAAGTATAGCACAAACCATTCCTTCGGACAGGGTGACAGACTGGAGCAAAGCAGGACATACTGATACACTCCCTGTTTTTTCTACCACTATCAATATCATGAATCACGGGGCAGTTGCAGACGGAACAACTGCCAACGACACCGCTTTCGCAAATGCCCTTTCGGCTCTTAATGGCCAACCCGGCACAATTTATTTTCCTGCCGGAAATTACCTCTTCAAAAAACCGATTAACATCTACAGGGACAGCATTGTATTAAAAGGAGAAGGAGCATCTTCAAAGCTGGCATTTGATATAGGCGGACCTGTCGACATGATAAACATTATTGGCAGCATTGATAATACGACCTACAACACTACAACAACAGTTAACAAAGGAGATAACACGGTCAAAGTAAATAATGGTGGTGATTTTTCAGTAGGTTCATACGTATTCATTACAGATAATGACCAGATACTGACGACCTCAGCATGGGCTGCGGGCTCAACCGGGCAGGTATTGAAAATAATCTCCATCTCAGGGAATGATCTCACAGTAGAGAATAAACTACGACGTAACTATACACTGAACAATACACCTGTATTAAAAAAGCTAACCCTGGTTAAAGATGTAGGCATTGAATGCATGTATATTGAACGTAAAGACGCTACAACGGACCAAACCAACAACATAACGTTCGACAAAACCGTAGACTGTTGGGTTACAGGCATTGAAAGTTACAACTCGAACTTTGCCCATGTTGCTGTAAGACACTCCACACATGCTTTGCTGAGAGGCAATTATATGCACCATGCACATGCATATGGTGGCAATGGCAAAGCTTACGGTACACTTGTGGAGTATGGCAGTGGGGAGTGTCTTATTGAGAACAATATATTTGAACACTTACGTCACTCTATGCTTGTTCAGTCCGGTGCCAATGGTAATGTTTTTGCTTACAATTATTCTTTTGACCCTTATTGGGACGAGCCGCCATTCCCAACAAACTCGGCAGGCGATATTGTATGTCACGGTAACTATCCTTACCTGAATCTTTTTGAAGGGAATATCATTCAGAGTATTGTTATTGATGACTCTCACGGCATCAATGGGCCTTTCAATACTTTCTTCAGAAACAGGGCCCAACTGTATGGCATTTTCACCAATGCTAACCCTGCATCAGACAGCATGAATTACGTTGGGAATGAAATAACCAGCACCCTCCCGGGATTGGCCTACTACCTGTTGAATGGCAAAGGGCATTTTGAATACGGCAATAATGTAAAATCAGTAATAGCACCTGTAGGCACTAATACCATATCTGAAAAATCCCTATACCTGCAGGCTGAACCCGGTTACTGGTTAGCCCATAATACATTTCCCAGTATAGGTGCGCCTCATGATTATAACACAGGACGTAATTCAGCCATTGACAGGCACGATAATAATTTACCGACCGATTGCACAAAAAATCCGGTTTACACTTCAATCAAATCCGTCAGCCAGGAAGATATGGGCATTTTAGTATCACCAAATCCTTTCAATAACCTGGTACATATCTCAGCAAGCATAAGTAGTGCTTTTACATACCGCATTTATAATACAACCGGGCAGATACTAAAAGAAGGAAGTATCACAACAGGCAATAGTACCATTGAAACAGCTGAATTAAGCAGTGGGCTATATATTCTGAAAGTAAGAAATACACAAGGAACCTGTGCTGTATTTAAACTGTTGAAAAAATAAGAGCTTATACTACATGCACTAACCACGCAACTATTTATTAACAAATATTTTATACTCTGAAAGGCAAGCCCCGCTTTAATACTACGTTATTAAAGGTTACTTTAGAGTATCTCGACCACGCTCAATATATTTCGTATGAAAAACACCTCCCTCTATGCAGGCATGCTGGTTATGCTCTGCCTTGCTATCTATTCCTGCAATTCAGGTAATGGGCTAACTATTGACAAAAGTCATTTTGCTAATGACATAGAACAAAAGCAGAACCTGTTATTTGCCTTTAATAAAGACCTCTACCCTGATAGCCTCCTCTACAAATGGGACAGTACGGAATTCGTCACCTTTTCACCAGTAGTAAAAGGTTCTTTCAAATGGAACAGCTCAAGTGAATTATCATTCTCTCCGGGAACAGCTTTTTTACCGGAAACAGAGTATACAGCAACAATAAACAACGAAGTGCTGAAAAAGAGCAGGAATAAGTATAATTTGAAGGACAAAACTGTTAAGTTTCATACAGCTCCGCTACGTATTGAACAAGCCAATATTTCCTGGACAAGAGGCGCCGGCAATGCAAACGTAATGGTGCAACTGGACATCGATTTTAACTACGAGGTAGAGGTCACATCTGCCGCTGCAAATATCATTCTTAGCTCAACAGGCAATACGGTAAACACAACAACCATTAACAGCGGTAACGACAAACGGGTATCACTGCAATTCATGCCTCTTAACGATGCGGATCTGGAAACTCCATTGGATATCAAATTAAGTAAAGGCATTACTATCGCAGAGACCGGCAAAGCGTCTAATACTGACACAACTATTGAAGGGTCAGTCCCCAGCAGATTCAACCTGGCCATGACAAACCTGACCAGCCAGCATACAGGAGAAGAAGGCATAATTTCCATCAGCACATCACAGCCCGTAATGGAAGAAGGCCTGAAAAAACTTATCAAGCTGGAACCTGCGGTACCATTTGACATTGAAACTTCTGAAGGAAGCATCATTATCACCAGTGATAAATTCTCAATTACAAGCAAATACGACCTAACCATATCTAAAGCCGTAGAGGGACTTTTTGGTGGTAAAATGAAAGAAGATTTCGCGTCGGAAATATCTTTTAAAAAGCTGGCACCATCTATTTCTTTTGCCAATAGCAAAGGCATGTACCTGTCTACACAGGGCAATAGGAACATTTCATTAAAAATAGCCAGCGTACCTAAAATAAGACTGACCATCACCAAAGTGTACGAGAATAACATTGAACAATTCTTAAGGCGTGGCTACAATTATGGTTATTCTTACGATAGCGATGAAGAAGATTATAATGATTACAGGTACTACAACACCTATAACATAGGAGACGAGGTATTTTCGCAGGAGTATGAAACTTCTAAATTGCCCAGGCAAAATGCCATTAGCATCCTCAACCTTGATTTTACAGATAAGATCAAGACCTTTGACGGAACCTATATAGTTACCGTCCAGTCTACTGACCACAACTGGGTACAGGAATCAAAAGTGCTCAACTTCTCAGACATCGGGCTTATAGTAAAAGAAGAGGATAACAATGTATATGTCTTTGCCAATTCAATACGTCATGCCACGGCTATGTCCGGCGTAAAAATATCTTTCGTCAGCACCAACAACCAGTTACTGGACGTAATAACTACCGACAATGAAGGAATGGCCAAACTGGCTGACTTGAATGAAAAACACCCCGGCTTCAAAGTAGGACTGGTAACCGCTAAAAAAGACGGGGAATTCAGCTTTATATCCATGTACACCCAGGGAGTAGAAACATCACGTTTTGATGTGGGTGGTCGCTACCCCAACAGTACGGGGCTGAATGCCATGATATATGCGGAACGTAACCTATACCGCCCGGGAGAAAAAATGCATGTCAGTACAATAATAAGGGATGAAGCATGGCGCAATCCCGGCGAGATACCTGTAATACTGCAATTAGAAATGCCGAATGGCAAGGAACTGAGTAACAATAGGAAAATACTGAATAAAGAAGGGTCCTGCGAAACATCATTCGACTTGCCGCCTACTACCATTACAGGCCCATACACACTAAATGTACTTACGGGCAACAATGTACTGCTGAACTCATATACCATAAGCGTAGAAGATTTTGTACCGGACAGGATAAAATCGGCACTCACACTTGACAAAGAAGAATACAAACCCGGCGACAGTATACATGCTACCCTACAGGTAGACAATCTGTTTGGCACTCCGGCGTCTGGTCGGAACTGGTCGGCAGAGCTGAATATGGACAAGAAAGAATTCAGGGCATCTGCCTTCTCAGATTACTCCTTCGACATTGTGAACAACAATGACTATCCTTATGGCTACCAGGAAGGAAAAACCAATGATGCCGGCACTGCTAAATTCGGGTTTGATGTAAAAAAAGAGCTCAAAGGCACGGGTATGTTGCAAGGCAATGTCATGGCAACTGCGTTTGATGAAACAGGCCGCCCCGTTCACAGGTACAGTCATTTCGATGTATACACACAACCTGTATTTATAGGTATTAAACAGCACAACTATTATGTAAGCACACGTGCACCACATAAACTTCAGTTAATAGCCGTAGACAAGAACGGCAAATTGCAAAATGGCGCTAAAGCAAAAGTTCAGCTTATAAGAAAAGAATGGCACAGCGTGATACAGCAAACGGGCAGCAGCTACAGGTATGTATCGCAAAAGCAGGAAAAGATGCTTAAGGAGTCTAATATTGTCATTAGTGGTAATAACACCACCTACTCATTTATACCCGACGTAAGTGGTGAATATGAGATACGCATTACACCTGACGGCGCGAACAGTTATGTATCCGAAACCATTTATGCATGGGCTTGGGGAGATACAGAATACAGTTCTTTCGAGGTGAACAATGAAGGGAATGTAACCATCAAAACGGATAAAGAACAATACAATACAGGAGAAGATATCAAACTGCTGTTCACCACCCCTTTCGAAGGGCGCATGTTGATAACACTGGAACGTGACAAGGTAATAAAGCACCTGTTCCTTAGTACAGAGAATAAGTCTGCTTCTTACACACTGAAAGCAGAAGAAATGCTGGTACCTAACGTATATGTTACCGCTACGCTGTTCCGCCCTATGGACGACTCTCAAATGCCGTTGACAGTAGCGCATGGGTTCAGGTCTGTAAAAGTAGAGAACAAAGAATCTAAACTTGCGGTTAGCATTACGAGTACAGAGAAGTCACGTTCTAAAACCAAACAAACTATTAAGGTAAAAACAGCTCCTAATGCTTTTGTGACCATTGCGGCGGTAGATGAAGGCATACTGCAGGTTAAGAATTTCAAAACACCGGATGCGTACAACTACTTCTACCAGAAAGTGGCGCTATCTACCAAAAGCTACGATGTCTATCCATACCTGATGCCGGAAATAAAAACCCGCATGAGCAGCACAGGTGGTGATGGTGCCGATGAAAGTGCCATGAGAGCCAACCCGCTTTTTGTCAACCGCATAAAAAATGTATCATTCTGGAGTGGCATAAAACAGGCAGATGCGAATGGCAATGTATCTTACGATATAGATATACCTCAGTTCTCAGGAGACATCAGAGTAATGGCGCTGGCCTATAAACAAAAAGGATTTGGCAGTGCAGAAGAACACATGAAGGTTGCAGACCCTGTTGTGATCAGCACGGCGCTTCCCCGCTTCTTCAGCCCGGGCGATGAAGCGGTTGTTGGTGTAACGATCAGTAATACAACCGACAAAGAAATGTCGGCCAATGTAGACATAAACGTTACAGGTCCATTGAGCAAAGGCAATTCTGCGCCACAAACCATCAAGATACCCGCCAATAAAGAACAACGCGTAGTATATAATATATCAGCCAATTCTGCTATAGGAGCAGGCAAGGTTACTATTTCAGTGAAAGCTATCAACGAGACATTTACCAACGAAACAGAAATTGCAGTGCGGCCTCCTGCAGGCTTGCAAAAGCAATTCACATCAGGCCAGGTAAAAGCAGGTAATGATCAGCCTGTAGACATCAGCAATAAATTCATTGCTGCAAGTGCAAGGGGCAAGCTGGTAGTGAGCAAATCCCCGCTTACTGCATTTACTAAAGATATAACCGACCTTGTAAGTTATCCGTATGGCTGTGTGGAACAAACCACCTCAACTGTCTTCCCGCAACTGTATTATTACGACCTGGTAAAAAGCATTTCCAAAACAGAGGACGGAGATATGAACCCCGGCTATAATGTAAGACAGGCTATACTGAAGTTACAATCCATGCAAATGTCCAATGGTGCTTTAACATACTGGCCAGGTGGAGGATATGAAAGCTGGTGGGGTACTATATATGCCTGCCACTTCCTGCTGGAAGCAAAGAAAGCAGGATACCCGGTCAACAACAGGACCATTGAGCGTATACAGGATTACCTGGTGCAAATGTTAAAGGCTAAGAAAACAATCGTACTGTACTACAACCTGAACGACAAAAAGGAAGTTGCAGCAAAAGAAGTTGCTTACTCTTTATTTGTATTAGCATTGGCTGGCAACCCGCAACACAGCACGATGAATTTTTATAAGGCTCATCCAGAAATACTGAGTATAGACAGTAAATACCTCTTGGCAGCCGCTTATGCCATATCAGGTCAAAAACAAAAGGTAGCTGAGATATTGCCGCGCGAGTTTGCAGGAGAAGAATCTAAGTCAACATTCAGTGGCAGCTTCTACTCATATATCCGCGATCTTGCCATATCCTTATATGCATTGCAGGAGATAGACCCGGACCATCCACAGGTAGCGGTTCTTTCAAGGTTGTTATCAGAAAAGATGCGCAACAGCCAATACATGAACACCCAGGAGAAGGCCTTTGGTATATTGGCTATGGGTAAGATCGCTCAACGTGCCAATAAAACAAAAGCCACGGCAACCGTTATAGTCAATGGCAAAAATATCGGCAGCACAAATGGAGATGACCTGTCAATCGACCTGAAACCTTATATGGGGCAATCTATTAAAATGAAGGTTAACGGTACGGGTTCTTACTATTTCTTTGCCGAAACATCAGGCATTACAGCAGATGGCAGCTTTAAAGAAGAAGACAGCTACATGCGTGCAAGACGATATTTCTACACTCGTAGCGGCAAACAGATAACGGATAATACCTTCAGGCAAAACGACCTGATCGTTGTTCAACTGACCCTGGAAGCACAATACAACACTAACATTGAAAATGTGGTACTTACAGACATACTTCCAGCCGGTTTGGAAATCGAGAACACACGCCTGAACAGTATGCCTGATATTGACTGGATAAAGAACAAGTCTGAAGCTGATTATGAAGATTTTCGTGATGACAGGGTGAACCTATTTACAAGTGCAGATGGCAACAAACGAACTTACTATTACATGGTAAGGGCAGTATCTCCCGGCACATTCAAGCTGGGGCCTGTACAGGCAGATGCTATGTATAATGGAGCATTCCACTCATACAATGGCGCAGGAGAAATAAAAGTGCTTGAAAAATAAACAGTGAAAGGTCGGCTGATACATATAGTGCGTATATCTGGTATTGCGGTGGTTATTGCCGCAATACTGTTCATTGTGCTGGATATTACTTTGCCAGTACAAACACATATTGACTACGGCCAGCTGATAAGAGGTGACGACAGTAGTGTATTGCATGCCTACCTGGCAAAAGACGAACAATGGCGTATGAAAGTTTCAGCAGAAGAAATAACGCCGGAACTGCGCAAAGCCATCATCTTTAAAGAGGATAAGTATTTCTACTACCACCCCGGTGTAAACCTGCTGTCTGTAGGAAGAGCTATGTTCAATAACATAACACATAAGAAAAGAACATCAGGCGCCTCAACCATTACCATGCAGGTTGCCCGTATGCTGCAACCTAAAAAAAGGACATACTTCAACAAGGTAACGGAGATGTTCCGCGCCCTTCAACTGGAGCTACACTATACCAAGAACGAGATACTGGATATGTATCTGAACCTTGTACCTTACGGGTCAAACATACAGGGCGTAAAAGCAGCATCAATTCTCTATTTCGACAAAATGCCGGAACAGCTTTCTCTTGCCGAGATCACCGCTCTGAGCATCATACCCAACAAACCCAATTCGTTGGTTATGGGTAAACACAACAGACAACTTGTAAATTACAGAAATGAGTGGCTGATGCGCTTTAAAGAAGCGGGGCTGTTTTCTGACAAAGCTATTGAAGATGCACTAACGGAACCGCTTACTGCCTCCAGACATGATGCACCTAAAAAAGTGCCGCAGTTTGCATGGAGGATGCACACACAGCACCCGGGTAAAGCTGATATATATTCTACCATCAGCAAACGCATGCAAAGACAGGCGGAGGATATAACACAGGGATACATGAGCAATCTTGAGTTGCAAAACATACACAACTGTGCAGTAATAGTGATAGACAACACAAATCATGAAGTAAAAGCCTACATAGGTTCTCACAACTTTTATGACGACACACATCACGGGCAGGTAGATGGAGTAGCAGCGCCACGTTCGCCCGGCAGTACACTGAAGCCATTTCTATATGCGTTATGTACTGACATGGGTATGATAACCCCTAAAACGATCATAGCCGATGTACCCGTGAACCTGGACGGATACATGCCTGAGAATTACGACCTTGAATTCAGGGGCAACATTGCTATAGAAGACGCCTTAAAAAAATCACTCAATATCCCGGCTGTAAAACTGCTGAACGAAGCCGGCACAGAAACATTCATCAGAGCCCTTTCTAACTGTGGCGTATCTACGCTGAAAGAACAACGTAAGAACCTGGGCATATCACTGATACTGGGAGGCTGTACTATTCGGCTGGATGAGTTGGCAGGTTTATATTCCACACTGGCCAACAAGGGCGAATTCCAACCTATGAAATGGACAACGGAACCAGTTAAACCCACAAAAGTCAAACCTGTACGCCTGGTGTCACCAGCTGCGGCATATATCGTCAGCAACATCATTACCGATCTGTACCGGCCAGATGTACCTAACCTCTTTGATAATGCGTTGAGCATACCTAAAATAGCCTGGAAAACAGGCACATCGTACGGCAGGAAAGACGCCTGGAGTGTAGGTTATAATAAACGCTATACTATCGGTGTATGGGTAGGTAATTTTGACGGTACAGGAGTTGCTGAACTGAATGGTGCAGGCATTGCTACCCCACTATTATTTCGCCTGTTTAACACTATTGACAAACATGTGTCGGACGACTGGTTGAAAATGCCCGAGAAAGTGCAGTTCAGGTATGTATGTAAAGAAACAGGCAAAACACCGAATGATTTCTGTACTGAGACCATAATGGACTATTACATCCCGGGTATTTCTGACAACAACCACTGCGATCACCTGAAAGAAGTATGGCTGGCAGCCGACGAAAGTTTTAGTTACTGTACGTCTTGCCGCCCTTCTGCAGGCTACAAAACAGAGACCATCCCCAACATATCAGCAGAGCTGACAGCTTATTACGAACAGTATCACATACCCTATACTAAAATACCTGAACACAACCCATTATGCTCCCGGACGTTTGACGGGCAGGCACCATACATCACTTCACTAACAGACAAAGCTACCTACCTGATAACCGACAAGAACAAACAACAGCTACAACTGCAATGCACCGCCGGTAATGATGTAAAAAAGGTCTTCTGGTATATCAATGATAAATATCTTACCAGTACCGATGCAGGCGAGCGTGTATTCTTCGTACCCGAAACACCCAATATTAAAATATCATGCGCTGACGACAAAGGCCGCAATAAAGACATCTATATCAAGGTAAAATTTATCTGATCATTTACAAAAACAAGTGACTGAGAATCAATACAATTAAGCCCAAATTGTTAAGTATTGTTAAGTGATCGCATTTTGAAATAGTTGTATTCTGTTGCAGAAAAGAAGAAAATCCGTCGAGCATTTATTTCATGGCAATATGTCAAAGAACTGGTAATTGCATAATGCAATAATAGTTCAAATATACGTAATTTTACTATCAATAAAAAATCCGGGCATAGCCCGGATCCTGAACAAAAGAATAGTTATGTTTAGTTCTTTTCAGCAGTATTGGTCACCAGGTGCTCCTCTATCACCTGTTTCAGTACGTGCTTAGGTAGTGCGCCCGCCTGCATCATTGGCTGTGCAGCCATGGGGATGAACAACATGCTGGGAATGCTCTGTATACCGAATGCACCTGCCAGTTCCTGTTCTACTTCCGTATCTACTTTATATATCAATAATTTATCATCATATTCGTTTGATAACTCTTCAAGTATCGGAGCCACCATTTTACAAGGTCCGCACCAGTCAGCGTAGAAATCAATGATAGCAGGCAGTTTGCCCAGGTATTTCCACTCTTTTTCTATGTCGTAGTTAAATACTTTCTCTTTAAAATCTTTGGTTGTCAGTTGTATTGTCGCCATGTTAAACTTTTTGCAAAGGTATGGTATCCAAAATCGGGGTTCTGTAATAAATATTACATATCTCCTTCACTATGTTTATTATTTGTTTTACCATGCTCTTGCAGAAAATCGGCCACGCTGTGCAGTATATGCATCCCCAGTTCATTCAGCAACTTAGGGTCATCCAGCACTTCTGCAATCTGTGCGCCTTTTATAGCCCCTATCTTCTCACTTGTCCTTTTAGTGATAAAAGTCATAGCATTCTTCAACGGCAACCCTGACCGCTCGGCATACGAATTGACCAGCGCCATTTCGTAATACTCCTCCGAAGTGATACAATTCTTAAAATCGGCGTAGTTCATCTTCATAGGCGGGGTAATACCACACCAGAAATTGCGCTCCATGTAATGCGAATATGCTCCTGCCCCGTGTATTACCACGAATATCTTATCTGCCAGCGGGTTGTCAGGGTGCAGTTCGTCAGGTATTGCTATATTTTCTTCCAGTACATCAAAATCGGCACAAGCACGGCCATGTATATTGGCCCTTACATCTTTACGTTTTTCCAGCTTATGTGCTTTGCCGTATTTCAGTATAAAATAGTCGTAATCCAGTCCCAGGCCGGTCAGTGTACCATTTTCAGAAACACCTGTTGTGAGGGTAACAATACGTGTACCATCTTCATTTATCTTGATGTTAGACACCTTGCCTATAAGTACCTCTGTATTGGCCACCAGCCATCTGCCGGGTTCGGTATCTATACGTTCCGGCACGGGTAATCCTACTGCCTTGTAAGCTATTTCTATCTCCTGTAAAATATGTTCTGCATATACTTCTATCGCTACAGCAGGATCGAAACCACCACTCAGGTTCAATTCCTGTATCTCCAGCCCAAGTTCATCTTTCATCCTGCGGGCAAGTCGGGCCGCATGTTCTATGCCATAATCCCACATTGTTGGGTCGGATGAACCGCTGCCCGGATGGAAGGTAAAGCCCGAAACTGTCATACCATAATCCAGAATGGTTCTGGCCAGTTCCATAGCCTGCTCATTATCAACCCCATATCTTTTGTTGAACGACTGCGAATATCCTGTACCTGAACTAGTACCCTCTGCATTGAACAGGCGTATCTGCATCCTGATATCTTCATTATTGATATCCAGGTCTTCTATTTCCTCGTTGAGAATGCGTATATCATGAATATTGTCGGTAGCAAAATTGCGCATACCGTCTATCAATGCATGACGGATATCAGCACGCTCCTTCTGCGTCTGGCCGAAATTTACTTTTTTACCGATCTCCGATTTAGGCAGGCCACTTTCTATCAACAGGCGTAATTCGCTGTAAGTAGCTATTTCGAAACCGGCGCCTTTTGCTATCAAAGCTTTGAGTACATGTGGTTCCGCGTTGGCCTTAACAGCAAAATGTACAGTGCCCGCATGGCCAAAATGCTCATAAAAAGTATCATAATTCTCCTCTACCGCATTGTAATTGCATACACGGTAGGCATGGCGCGCCAACTGTTCTAAAAACTGTTTACCATTCACTTTTTCACTCCATTCCCTAAAGTTATCCGCTATAGGATGCTTTGTCAGAGGGCCTTTCATTGTCGTCATATTCAGGAAAAATGCTGTTCTGACCGCAAAGATGCACCCATTTTTACAAATAGAGGGAATATGATAGATTTCTATACGATAATACCCTGCGCTATTTAAAGTATTTCCGGAAGAACTCCATTGAGTTAGAATGGAATATACGCTGTATCACTTCTGAAGGATCTATGCGGTTGTAGCTGTTCTTTAGTTTGGTTTCCGGATCGTTAAAATAGTTGAAGGCATGCCGCTCTATATACTGTACCAGGGCATCCATATCTCCTGATGTCCAGAACATATTCATAGGATCTATCATACCATCGTTATCACTACCAATTGCTATGTTGTCCCAGGCAAACATATCGTGCATGTCCAGCAATTCAACAATATGTCTGATGTTGTTCCACAGCATTTTGCTGTTGGAGTGTTTACGCGCACTATCTGATGCCAGCTCCAGGCGCAGGGATTTTTTATATTGTTTGGATGCTATTCTTCTTTCATCCAGTTGTAAGCCGATGATGCCACCACTCCTGACCACCTCCAGCAGTTCATCGTCATAAAAGTTGATATCAGCTGAATACATTCTCGAAGCAGTATATTCCAGCCCGGGAGTTGCGTTAGGGTTATCCCTGCTTTGCATGCCATTGCATGCGCCATGACTTATAATGAGCGGGATCTCTTTGCGTGCATATTCTGCTGCGTGTTCCGTTTTCAGGTAATTGATATATTCTGTTCTTGACAGATAGCTCATATGCTTGATATCGATCAGCATCCTGTTGCCATCGGTATTGTCCAGTACCTCTTTCATTACTTTTCTGCCCAATGGTGTGAAACCCGTATTCATACCCGGCTCCTGGCGTGTCATCAGGTCCTGGAAAAAGTCAGACATTGTTTCTGCATGGCCGCAAAGCTCGTTATAAAAATGATGTGCGAACGTAACATAAAACGGCCTGTACGTCCATGACTTCATTTTTCTCAGATTGTCTAATACTTCAACTTCGTCCGGTGTATCGCCGTTACCCGCATTCAGGTTGTGCAGCCCTTCTATACTCATAATAACATACACTGTCTCAACCTCCGTTTTATCCTCATTAAGCATCATAGCTTCCTGTAAATCTGTATAGCTTTTAATGAGTACATATTTCCGCTTTATGTTGCCAAACTTTATCTCCTTATTATGCAATTGCAGGTAGAAATCATATTCGTTCTCAACATCTGAAAAATAATCTTTGTTACTCTGCAAAAAGTTGATGCGGTCCTTGCCCAGGCTGGATGCCAGGTTGCTGATAAAATCGGTGAGGACACCTGTACCTGTATTCAGCCTTACAAATGACCGCTCGATAGAATAAATAGAGGCACAGATACAACGCACTTTACCATTTGACAGTGTTGTAAAGTCGCACTGTGTAAATTTTACTAATCCGAGCAAACGCTGCAACAGGCGCTCCAATGGGTTGGGCGGATCATAAAACCAAATAGAGGTCTTATGATGCCTGTTGGTGGAATTCTCCCCTACTTTTTTTGTTGAGAAACTTTTGCCAAATGGCTTCATCGCGGGGTGGCAATGCATATCAATAGAAAACTGATTCATAAGATGGTCCTTTATAGTTAGTGATGGCGGCACATGTATATATATACACTGCCAAAGATTACTGTCTTATAAATGTCCTAAATAAATACCAGCCAGAAAAGAGTGTTTTCACCCAATCTTCCGTATAAATGAACTGAAGAAGTCTGCCTGACTCCTAGAAACAATTCTGCATTTTTTCTACCAGTTACAGGCGTGCACTTTATTACCAATACTTCTCCTGAAACTTATCCAGCTTCACAAACCTGTTTTTAGCATATATTTTCACGACAGGTATGTCGAAAAACACGCCCGCCTGCAACCGCAACGCCGTATATTGACGATCAGACGTATTTACACTTCTGACCAAGGGAGCATATACACCACTCACACTTACGACGAGCGGGGTTTTGTAAATAGCTTTGGCAACGTGTATGCCCGGACTGAAGAACTGCTCCCACTTGAATTTTTGTGGTAAAACTCCATCTGTATTACTTATCCTATATGAGACTACCGCACCTATATCTACCACGCTCAGAGTAAAACTCCAGGGATTACTGCCCAGGTAGCGCATGCGCCCTTTGCTGAAACAAGTTACATACTTATCATTTTTCTGCACATCGCGACGAGAAGGTATGGAATATGTAAGCCCGATAGGTGCGCTGATGCCATAAACATAACCATTATTATCCGGGCCTAATGTATCTGTGGCCGACGATGCCAATGTTTTTATGAGCCACTCATGGCCTACATATGGCCCTACATAAGCATTGATAAACCAGCTGTGCAGTGATGCCTTTTTTATATTATAACTCGACGGTGGCAATGCATACTTCTGCACAACACTACTCAGGTCTTTACTGTTCCTGGCATCAGAAACATCGCTTAAAAACAAGCCCGTCCTGCTGACGATGTCTTCCATTCTTTTAAACCTGAGCCGGCTGATGAAGGTATCTGCAAGTGCAAACGTATTGCCATCCTGTGTATATACGATCCGACCTACAAGTGCGGTGGAATCTACATTAACTTTGATATTTTGCTTTGTTCTATCAAACCTGCTCTGTAAACTATCTTTGAAAGCCGGGTCTGTTCTTTGTCCTGTAGCAACGGCTAACAAGTCGTTTGTCAGCATGGGGTACTCGTTAAAAAAACGGCGTGCTCCGTTTTGCTCAATTATTCTACGTTCATAGAAATATTCAATAATATCGAAACTCTTGCCTATAGCACCCGGATAATTCTTCCTGTCTATTTCCCGGTATATATCCAGAATTTCGGCTAACATAGCCAGTCCGTCCTTTACATTCTGTTCAGCAGGCACTATGTTCAGACTCTCCAGTGTCCCGATAATATTTTTTGTGTAGGTCCATACATTATAGTTTACCGATGTAACATCTGTTTTGTCGTCGGCGGATACTCGTTCCATTTCGGCATATATGGCTTCCAGCTTTTTGATATTCAGCAATATCTTAGCCAACCAGACCTTCAGTTTCTGTACATCAGTTTTTTTGAACCAGAAGCTGCGGCCATAGTTCTTTCCGGCAAGGCGGGAAAACACCCTGTCATATTTCATATCGGTCAGGCTCAGCATGGTCATGAACATATCGTCGTCCATTTCAAGCAGAACAGATGGTGTAAGCCACTGGCGTGTATTACTGTCTACGAGGAAGAACTCCTGTTTTATGGCATACAACAACGTGATATAATCATTGCCTGTGATACCTGTACCTTCCGTATGGCTCCTGCTCAGGTATAGGTAGTCCAGTGTTTCAGACAAAGTATACTTATTTTGCAAAGCCGTTGCAATGCTGACGCCAGTTTGCATATACGGCAGTATATTATTCCGCCGCTCGGGAGATTCGTCAATATAGGCCCTTACATAGCTGGTATTCACCAAATGTTCCGGCATTCTTACAAAATCCTCTGCTATAGCATATCTCCAGGCCTTTCCAAGATCCGGTGTTTCATATACTTCATTACCACGCAATAGTTTTATACTTGCCGGGAACAACACATTCATATCATTGTACAGCTTGGCATTTGCCCTTAGCTGTTCAAAAAACCAGATAACGGTTTCCTGTTTTACCCGGTCGGTAAGGAATATGGCCAAAGCGTCTATCATTTCAGACTCCGAAGGCATAGACAGCGCATGTCCCTGGAAAGACGAGGTTAAACTGATCGTTGTCTGCATAGCAGCTAAAGGAGGTACATCCATATCAGCAGACTTGTATAATCCTTGTGAAAAGTCAACAATACGGGATGTATTACTCAACATTTCATTTACATCCTTATCAGTTGCAATCAATTGTGTTTTCAGATTTCTCCTCAATCCCTGTATCTCATACTTGAATGTTTCAACGGCTTCTGCAAGGTCTTGTTCGGTTGTTTCTATACTTTCCTTGTAGGCACTGATCCTTGCAGAGTCTGTCTTTTTCAACATTAGTAATGAGTCGACCCAACCGGCGGTAAGCGTATCTGTATGCAACATCATTAATAAGGCTGAAGAATCGTTATTAGATAAGGAGAACCTGGTGCGATACAAACTATCATATCTACGTAAGTCCTCTTCAAATCCTAAAAGTTCCAGTTTCTCTTCGCCAATAGCTTCCTGGTATCTTTTTATGCTTGTAAAAAGGCTGTCCAGTTTTTTCAATTTTACCAGGTCTGTGCTATCAGTTGTTTCTGCAATAAGTTTCTTTACGGCCAGTGAAGTTTTCTCGATGGTAAAGTTTGAGGCAAAGACCATATTCTGCAAATGAAGCAGATAAGGGTAGCTTTTCAACATACCAAAATAGCCCCGATTGTCGATCGTATCATTGATGAATGTTTTCACCAACTTGAAAAACTCCTTTTTGCACCTGATCTCGTCAAAAGTGCTGTCCCTGGTTTTCAGCTCATTGATGATCTCATACAACCTTAAAGTAGCGTATACCGCATTGTTTGGCTGTACGGTTTCCTCACGGGCTTTAGTAACAAATGAGAACAAGAACATACAAAAACACAATATGATCAACCTCAATATCCTGACAATCATCTATAAATATTTTTCACAATATAAAAATATCTGTATGCATTGTCAATCATGTTTATAGTTATTAATAGAAGGAAATTAAAATACCAGTCTCTAACAAGGAGAATACCGGATGGACACATTATATTGATAATCAACACAATAACCCGCATTTAATGTATGAAGGCACAGAAATGTATCAGACTATCTTCTGAAATTGAATATGCCTGCTTATTTAAAATTTCTGCCAGCAGGAAATATCTCTGCCTGCACAACACGCTGCTTTATAACTCTATTGTCTTTTGATCTGTAATTTTCGCGGTCTTCATCGGCCCGTGACAAGGTCTGGATTTCTGATGCTTTCTGTTGCAAGTCGACCATGTTATGCAACAACCCGGAAACATCGTGACAGCGTGCGGCAATTACATGTGTCACCTCCCCTTCGCGTTGAAGCTTACCCTCTACCATCAGCAACCGACATTGTGTAATTTCCTTTCGATATTGCTGAAAAATTTTGCTGAATACAACAAGGCTAGCAATTCCTGATTCATCTTCGATAGTAATAAAAACGATACCGCTGGCTGTACCCGGCCTTTGTCGCACCAGCACTAATCCGGCTACCTTTATGCTATCTCCGTCATTATAAGCAGCCAAATCATTATTGGCAACAACACCCAACATGGAAAGCTTCTCCCGCACAAAACTGACCGGATGTGCTTTTAATGACAAAGATGTACTGCTGTAGTCCTGAATAACATGCTCAGGAAGAGACATAGTTGGTAATGATATTTGCTCTGAAAATGTTTCCGATAGCTGTCCAATAAATGCCCCTGTCGGGCTATCGGCCAGGGCTGACACCTGCCAAAGGGCTTGCCGCCTGTCAAGCCCTAATGATCTGAATGCATCCGCGTCAGCCAATTGCTCCAAAGCTGCATTTGAAACACCTGCATCTACGAGTGCATTTATATCCCTGTACCCATGTCCACGCTTTGAGACCAGCAGCCGCATATCGTCCACATGCAGTCCTTTTACCTGACGAAAGCCCAGGCGAATTGTATAAAACTTACCTCGTTTTTCCTCAAGAACGTTATCCCAATCAGATAGATTGATATCAACAGGACATACCTCTACTCCGTGCTTTTTAGCATCAATAACAATCTGTGCAGGCTGATAAAACCCCATAGGCATACTATTTAAGAGGGCTGTTGCAAATACATCAGGGTAATAACATTTTATCCATGACGACACGTAAACAAGAAGTGCAAAACTGACGGCATGGCTCTCCGGGAATCCATAACTTCCAAAACCTTCAAGTTGCTTAAATACGCGCTTAGCAAATTCTTCTGTATAGCCGTTTGCAGTCATACCATCGATCAACTTTTTCTCAAACTGGCTAACCAATCCTTTCGCTTTGAAAGTGGCCATACTTCTGCGCAGTTGATCAGCTTCAGCGGGTGTAAAACCTGCTGCAACAATAGCTATTTCCATAGCCTGTTCCTGGAATAATGGCACTCCAAGTGTTCGTCCTAAAATGTCCTTCAGTTCTTTCGATGGATATTCAATCGGCTCTTCACCATTACGGCGACGCAAATATGGATGCACCATATCACCCTGTATCGGTCCGGGCCGTACGATCGCCACCTCTATTACCAGATCATAAAAGCATTTAGGTCGTAAACGTGGCAGCATTGACATTTGTGCACGGCTTTCTATCTGGAACACACCTACTGTGTCGGCATGGCTTATCATTTCATATACTGCAGTATCGTCTTGCGGTATATTCGCCAATGTCAAGTTCTGTCCATAATGTCGGTCTACCAGTTCAAATGCCTTCCTGATACAGGTAAGCATGCCAAGAGCGAGAACATCTACCTTTAAAAAGCCCAACGTCTCAATATCATCTTTGTTCCATTCTATACAAGTTCTGTCCTGCATACGTGCATTGAGTATCGGGCAAAGATCAGAAAGCTTACCCTGGGTAATAATAAAACCACCAGTATGCTGCCCTAACTGGCGCGGGAAACCTATATACTGATGTGTAAGCTGCAAAACCTTCCGGATATGCGGGTCGTTAGGATCAAAACCTTCTGAGGTTACTCCTTTACCACTCATCCAGTTATCAGTAAACTCCCAGCCAGAATTAGATAGCCGGTTGATAGCATCCAGCGACAACCCCATAGCTTTTGCAACATCCCTTACTGCACCGCGGTAATGCACCTGTGTTACGGTAGCCACAATTGCTGCCCTGTCCCGGCCGAATTTCTCGTATATATACTGTATCACTTCTTCTCTGCGTTCATGTTCAAAATCTACATCAATGTCAGGTGGTTCATTCCTGGCATCAGACATAAAACGCGCAAACAAAAGTTTAAATTTTGAAGGGTCAACAGAAGTAATACCAAGACAATAACACACAACAGAGTTGGCGGCAGATCCACGGCCCTGGCATAGGATATTCCGACCTCTTGCAAATCGTACAAAATCGTGAACGGTCAGAAAGTATGCAGCATAATTCTTCCGTTCAATAAAATTCAACTCATACAGTATAGTTTCCTTAATATGCTGCTGAATATGAGCACCGAATTTTTCTTTAGCACCATTCCATGTCAGATATTCAAGTTCCTGCTGCGGATTACGCCCGTCTGACGTGATCTCTTCAGGATAAATATATTGTAGTTCATCCAGGGAAAAAGTGCATGCAGCAACAAAATCCTGTGTACGCTCAATTGCTTCAGCATGCTGCCTGAACAAACGATGCATTTCTGTTGCCGGTTTTAAATACCGTTCTGCATTCTGCCAGAGACGATAACCTGCATTATAAATTGTGCATTTGTCACGAATACATGTCAATATATCCTGAAGCTCTCTTCGTTGAGGAGTGTGATAATGCACATCATTTGTGGCGACAATCGGGATAGACAATTGCTTTGATAACTGGTCCAGCCTGAACAACCTTTTATTATCATTTGCCAGGTAAGAACGAGTTACAGCCAGATAAAGCTGATCATTCAATCTGGCTTTATACTCCTGCAGATCAGTAATAAAGTCTTGTTCAAATTCAAAATGCTCATTTAAAGTATCCGGAGGAACAGCGATAAATTTTATTCCCTGAGCATAGCGGTATACATCAGCTTTTTGCAAATAACATTCACCTTTTTCCGCCCTTAAATTTCCTTCTGACAATAATGCAGAAAGTCTTGCATAAGCAGCCATATCCATAGGGTATGCCAGCAGGCTTGTACCATCCAGCAAGTCGATTCTGCAAGCGGGAATGATACGAATATTTTCTTCTTTTGCAGCGCTATGTGCCCGCACAATACCTGCCAGTGTATTGCGATCAGTTATAGCAATTTCAGTATAACCTAAAGCCAGCGCCTGCTGTACTATTTCTTCGGGATGCGACCCGCCTCGCAGAAAGCTGAAATTGGTTGTGACCTGTAATTCTGTGTATTTCATAACTAAGCCATTCATCATGCAAAAAATCCATGTACAAACCATTTAGGTTCAGTTGACTGATAGCTTCCTGACCGAAACAACCAATACCTTGCACCTTTATCATCCTCTACACAGTAATAATCCCTATACAAACCTTCATTCAGCCACCATTCTTGTTCAATGCGTTCCGGCCCATCCGCTTTTATTATCCTATGCAACTTCCCTTTATGAGAAAACAGCATGGGTGGATAGTCCGGCATCGGTACAGTTACCTCGATCATTTCGGGAACCGACAACAAATGGAGTGGCCTCGGCATATCTGTACGCCATTGTGTTACGGGCTTGTCCGTCAAAGAAGGGGCCTGCTTTACTGACCGCTCCGGCCAATAGTGCTCATCAGGTAAAAATCGTCGAATAGCAGATGTTCCAAATCGACAAGATATCCTGTCGAGTAATTCAGCAATAATCTTCTCGTCTTTTCCTGAGCCATCCCAGAATGCTTCCTGAGAGGTCGGTAAATCTTCAACAACAGGGGCTTCTAACAGAAATAACTCAATTCCCAGTGCGGGTTCTATAGTTTCCAATTTCACCTCAAACAACCGGAAAAGATGCATCACATTCCTTGAAGGGCTATTAGTGCCAATAGTTAATCGTTGAATATTACCGTCAATCCTGAAAGCTTGAAATATACAAGAACGTAGTCCCTTATGCTCATGCTCAAGTCGCTTGCACAACTTTGCAAGCAAGTCTTTAATCGCAATTTCAATACCTGTGGCTGTGCAAATAGGATCTAATGAAGGCAGTCGTTCCTGGTACGGTACAACAGGAACAACGGGTTCAATGGTTTCTATTTCCTGACCGATAGCCTGCCCTAACCGGATAAGTAACTGCTCGCCAAAACGCCTGCGCAGTGCCGAGCGAGGCATGGTAATAAAGTTCTGCACCTTGTATAATCCAAGTTTTTCGAGACGTTGAATAACACTTTGCTCCAGTCGTAGTGCCGCCGGCGGGAGAGAGATGATCGCTCCAACTTGTTTACCAGTAGGAATGATAGTAGCCTGGCCGTATCGTGCAACAGCCCACGCACAGCCGATAGTATCAGCTATTCCCCCCCGAACACTATAACCCAATAATTTCAGTTTTAGGATAATTTCTTCAAAATAAGGTGTTTCACCACCCCATAAGTGCGGACAACCACTTATATCAAGTAATAACCCATCCGGTCTATCCACAGCAACAGAAGGTGTATACCGTATGCACCATTCAGCCAAAGCATGTAATAGCTTATTGTTCCTGCCCTCCTCATAATCCAATACCCTGACAGTTGGCAACAAAGCCCTGCAATCGGCTACCACCATGTCGGGATGTACACCGTTTTGCCGAGCAATATTATTAGCAGCTTTTACTACCATCCTGCCACGTTCAGGCGTTGCCAGTACAAAAGGGCTATCTTTTAATTTCGGCCGGCAGCGCACCTGGTAATCTGTCAACAAATGACTGAACCATAATGATAAATACCTCTTTGCCATATCAACCGGTTTTTGACGTGGCTAATAATGACAGAGTTGAATGACTTTCCTCAATAAAGTACAGACCATTGGGTGACCATTCGACCTGCCATGACATCGGAATACCATTACGCACCTTTATAAGTTCAATATTCCACCTTGGGAATCCTACACCAGGCATTCCATTACCCGGATCACTTGGCGATGTTCTTATCTTCCATCGCGTCATACATGCCAGATTATTTTCATTTCTTGGTTGATAACGATGGATAAAACCAGAAACCCTGCTTTTTTCCACAGCAAGCTGAAGTCGCCTGGATTCAACAAAACTCAGATCTGATAGCTCGGCCACCACACAAGTTATCGCTTCGCATTTCAGTGCTTCTTCAACTACCCAAAGTGCATCTTTTGTTCTTGCCAGATCAATAAAAATGACAGAGTCGGGTTTAATACCAAAAAAAATCAGTGCCGCAGGATTGACATTACGCTTCTTACTTACCCAAAGAGAAATACTGTTTTTTTTCATGAAGCGCCCCAACATGCCGGAGATAAAACCATTTGTTGCCGCTGCATCCTCATTGTTCCTGCTAATAAACTCGTGAATAGCACCAATGGGAAACACGCCTCCGGGAAATGATGCCTCAATCTTACCCAAACCAATTTCCGGTGAATAATCTGCATTGTTTTTTTTAAGCCCCTGCATAACAAGAACCTGCTCCTGTAATTGCTGAATCACATCCCCTTTAACTATCATACTGCTCATAGGAAATAACCTGATAATTTGTACAAATGTACAGATTATTAAGATAAATTATGAATATTTGTACAATTCAATTAGTTCAATATAATTGCGCAATCTTACTTATGAGAATGGTATTATATAACGAAACGTATAAATACTACTATATAAATAACTGCCTGTGATGAGACAATTATAACTTACTACCAAGAATGAATGCCCTGATGAAAAATTGGTATAAAAAAAGGGTTGGAAATAAAATAAGGGTTTCAAAGCCTGAACCTTGAAACCCTTATTGTGTGGAGGCACACGGATTCGAACCGCGGACCCTCTGCTTGTAAGGCAGATGCTCTGAACCAGCTGAGCTATGCCTCCTTTTATGCTTTTCCCGAAAGGGATTGCAAAGATAGGCAGGTTTTCCATTTTGCCAAATCAGTTTGAAAAAAAAATTGTGCTGCGCCTGTAAAACAAGCGCAGCACAGTATTATAATTATAAAACGAATATTATTTACCTGACAGACAAACGTTCTACTGCATGAATGCCCTGCTCATTTACCAGCTCAACTATATATATACCTGCGGCCAATTGTGGTAACAACATCGTCTTTGAGGCATCCAGAATTTTATCACATAGCAGTTTACCATTTATATCATACAACCTTACCCTGTTTGCATTCATATCGTTTTCTAATATCACCTCAGTACCTGACGTAGAAGGGTTGGGATGTATTGCAAAACCTACTGCCTTGCGTTCAGGTGCTGTAACATTAACACCGCCCTTCTGAGCAGCGATACTGTTCATTTGCGGCATAAGCCAGCCTGACGAGCCACTTTTGAATTTTCCACCTGCAATAAACCTGTTCTTAAAATCGGCCATAGCATAGACAGCACTATCTACCCCAAATGACTTTCCCCTGAGCAGTATTGTGTCCATTACTTGCACACAATTACCTTCACTAAAAGGATAATCGATATTCCCGGCGACCAGCAGATCATTGCCTACATCACAAAAAGCATATAATGCAGGTAAGCCATTCACACCACTATATGGCAGATGTTTCAGTGCTAACCAGCTACCGGAACTTTTATCCAGCTTTTTCACAAGACTTGCAGAATCAACATCACCAGACAAAGCCACATACATTTCACCTTTATATTCATGTATATCATTAACTTCATTATCAATACCTGCATTGTATTTTATAAAACCATTCACAGGCTCCCACCTGATGATATTTACAGTATCATTGTTATAACTGAATTTCCCACCCAAGACCAGGTAATTACCGGAAACATGAGCTGTATTGATATGGCCACTAATACCGTTTAGCGGTAGCCATGCAGTACCATTCCACTTGGCGAAATTAATGTCACTCATTGATGCACATACGTCAAAATCACCAACTGCATACAATTCATTTTTATATACCAACAGATCATTAACCACACCAGCAAGGCAGCCGGCAGAGTTCCACTTTGTACCATCCCAATAAGCTACGTTATTCGCTACTGTTCCGCTCGCCATTGTAAATGTTCCTGCCACAAACACCTTATTGTCAAAATCGACAATTGCATTTACTCTACCGTTTACACCACTGTCCATTTTGTGCCAGGTATATATTTCATTCTGCAATGTCACATAGGCTATATTATTTGCAACTATAACGCTGTCTACTTCTGTAAACTCCCCCCCTACATAAAGTTGCTCACCATTGGCACTTACAGCTAGTTCATACACTATCCCATCCGTACCTCTACCAACACCCTGCAAAGCTGTTTCGGGTGGATAACCCGGCTGAATCCATGCCAGTTCATCAATAGTAAAACCATATTCGTATGCCCAATCCTGTAATTCAGGATAATGCATTTCGCGCACGTAAGCCAGGTTGGTCTTTGAGGCTATCAAGCGTGAAACATCCTCATGTCCTGTTGCTTTTACGAGGTAGCCTACCGCACAAAAGTTGTCGTACCTGTCAATAAATATGGGTGTACGGTATGCGTATTGGTCGTTAACGGGAAACGCACCGCTGTGCCAGTATTGGTTCAGATGTTCAAGAGCTGCCAGCCTGTTATTTTTCTGAGCAGTTGTAAGATGCTCTGTACTCCTTGTCCTTAACGTTTGCTCTACCAGTTGCAGATGTATACTTATCCACTCCTTTTCCATCCTGTTATCATTGACTGGATAATTTAGTCCAGCAATATCCGGCTGTTCTTTCCAGCATTTGTTTACTTCACAGAGTTTGTCATAGATCTTGTCCGGGCTTCCTGCAGATAAGAGCGTAATGCAGGACAGTAATAGTGTAAATATGGTTTTCATAAGCATTTATTTAAGCAATATCTGTAATATAATAATATACATACAGGAAATTGTCAACTGAATGTCATTGTATCTCTACATTACAGACATTTTATTCCGTTTTTAAGTTGGGGTTAAAGAGCAGGCTTTCTTATTTTCGCCCAACAAAAGAAGTAATATGAAAGATCTGATACTGGCAGCTTATGCCGATAGAGAATTGCTGAAAGAAAATAAATACAAAGATGCCGTACGTGCTGTGATAGAAGAGGTAGATAAAGGCCGCCTGCGTACAGCAGAGCCAACCACTGATGGCTGGCAGGTGAATCAGTGGGTAAAGCAGGCTATACTACTGTACTTTGGCATACAGCCCATGCAGACATGGGATGTTGAACCGTTTGAATTCTATGATAAAATGCTCCTGAAAAAGGACTATGCTTCTATGGGTGTCCGTGCCGTGCCTCATGCTGTAGCCCGTTATGGCGCTTACCTGGCCAAAAATGTGGTGTTAATGCCATCGTATGTAAACATAGGCGCTTATGTAGATGAAGGTACCATGGTAGACACATGGGCTACCGTAGGTTCCTGCGCACAGATAGGCAAACATGTGCACCTGAGTGGCGGTGTAGGCATTGGTGGTGTGCTTGAGCCGCTACAGGCCAGCCCTGTTATTATTGAAGATGGTTGCTTCATCGGTTCGCGCTGCATAGTAGTAGAAGGAGTACATGTAGAGAAAGAAGCTGTATTGGGCGCCAACGTGGTACTGACCCAAAGCACCAAGATAATAGATGTGAGCGGCAGCGAACCTGTAGAATATAAGGGGCGTGTACCGGCTCGCAGCGTGGTAATACCCGGTAGCTACAGCAAGAAGTTCCCTGCCGGTGAATATAGTGTTAGCTGTGCCCTTATCATTGGTCAGCGTAAAGAATCTACAGATAAGAAAACAAGCCTGAATGATGCATTAAGAGAGTTTAATGTATCTGTATAGTAATTATAATAAAATGAAAATCAATAATTTAAGCCACCTTAGGGTGGCTATTTTTTTGTTAATGGCTCGTTAGCGGGTTGCAAATACGTGGTTAACTGAAGCTGAAAATTTCTCTCAAGGCACTTTCCCGTCGCATCTTTGTATCGTCAAACGAACAACGTGAGTTCATGAGTACAAAATAGAATAATTAAACTAACGAATAACTAAGACAAACAAAAACAACAAACATTTTTTAAACAAACAACCAAACTAAAACAAACAAAAACAACAATTATGAAAAAGATCATCGCAATCGCAGTTTTCGCTTCTTTCGGTTTCGCAGCTAATGCTCAAAACCAGGCTAACCAAACCTCTTCTGCTTCTCAAACTACCAACCTGGTACTGAGCAACGCAATCGAGATCACTTTCACAGGTAACAGCTCTGCTACAGGTGCTGACGTGACTATCCCTTTCACAACAGTTAACGACTACGCTAACGGTGTTGAAAGTGATGCACAGGAACTGAAAGTACGTTCTAACAAGAATTTCTCAGTAGCTGTTAAAGCTAACGCTACAAACTTCTCATACACAGGTAACACTACCCCGGCTCCAACAATGCCTGTAAGTGGTGTTCTGGCAGTAAAAGTAACAGCCAACGGTACAGGTGGTTCTATAGCCAGCCCGTTCTCTTCAACTGCTTACTCTACGCTGACAGCTTCTAACCAGGACCTGATCACAGCGGCTGACCGTGGTGGCAACCAGACTTTCAGTGTAAAGTATAAAGCTACCCCCGGTTTCGCATACCCTGCAGGTACTTACGCAGTAGACGTAGTATACACTGCTACTCAAGAGTAATTGTTTCCCTCACTCGTAATATTAAGAAAGGAGCCCCGTAAGGCTCCTTTCTTGCTATTTATATACATATTCACATAGGGCTAAAAGATTTGGGTTAATATTCAGATATTTGTAAATATTGCTGCCCTCACGACGGGCTTAACAGGCAAACAGAGGACTAACCCATTTGATGACATTTAAGCAGACATACCTGTTCTATGGCAGAAAGGCATTTTTCTGCCTGCTACTTATACTGCTTGTATCCAACAATCTGCATGCCCAGCTCAGCAGTCGTATATATCGCACCAAATTATTGTATGACACGCTGGTTGCGGACAATAACCGCGACTTCATGTACAACAATATCAATATCACCAACCTGACCACCGATTCCATCAGTATATTCCTGACCATAACCATGCCCGAAGGCTGGACCCTGACCACCCAAAAAGTAATGACTGTGAGCCTGCCCGGCAACCAGAATACCATCATCAGCCTGCGCCTGCTACCGGCAAAGTCTATATCGGCCAACTGGGAACAGGTAAAAATAGAGTACCGACTGAACAAGGGTATGGAAACCCTTACGGATACCTTTAAAGTAAAGGTGCAGGAATTTACAAAGTTCAAAGCGAGGCTGCCTATGCCCGACATGATACTTGGCGCCTACCAGAAAGATATCACATTCCCGGTATATGTCAAGAACACGGGTAACGTTCCTAAAAACTATACCATTCACTACAACAACAACCTGCTGAACCTGAATTACAAACAACCTTTGCACCTGGATCCTCAACAGGATACTACCTACAAAATACCTCTTAAATTAAGCGATGGGCAATGGAGCATGTTACGCAAAGAGGAGGTAAAAGTTCAGGTAAGCGTTGAGGATGGTGAAACAGTAAACCTGATACAGGAGATATCCAAGATAGGATATATGCTTAAGGAGCATTCATCGGCCTACCTGGATATGCCGCTGCAGCTGGAAACAGGTATGACCTCACAAGGCTCGGGAAACCTGCAGTATTATGGTGCACTGCATGGAAGAATTGACCTGAAAGAACGGGAACGTATCATGTTTGACATACGAAGTAAAACATTTGCACAGGGACAGTTTCAGAATAATGACATTTACCGATTTGAATACGAGGGCGAAAAGTGGTCAGGCTCTGCAGGTAACATTATGCAACTGGCAGATTTTGTGATGGATGGGTATGGCGTAAGCGTAGCACATAAATGGAAAAATGACATTAACAAAGTCGGTCTGTACAGCCTGCTGAAAAGTCGAAGCGGCAATAGTAAACTAATAGGCGGCAATGCATCCGTGTTGGTAAAAGATAAGGTGGTGCTCACTGAGTCTGCAGTAGCCAACTTCGACCAGACTAACCAGGTGAACAGCTACCTTGTAAAGCAGGAGGCTTCTTCTAAGCTCACCGACGAAATGAGCCTGAGAGTAGTAATGGGTGCCGGTATAGAGCAGATCACCCGTCCACTGGCAGCAGGTACAAAAAAAGCACAGTTAGGTACATCATTGGGTTACAACTTTTCATGGAATGCCAAGCATATAAACGTCATCTCTAACTTGATGACCAATAGCAACTCCTATCCGGGAGTATTCAAAGGTCAACGTTCGCAGACACATGATGTAAGAGGTATTTATGACAGGTATTTCTTAGGAGGCTTTTATGAGTACAACCTGCGGAAACAGAACATTTACGTAGATACCCAGTTATTTTCTGATGTATTCAACCTGAAAACTGCCAGTTACGGAGCAAAAGCCGGTGTAAGCTTCAGAAATTCAAATCTTACATTCTCTGTGGGTAAGCAGCGACAGCAGCAGAGCGACACAGGCTCGGTGCCTATCTACGAATACAGGTTCCTGAACCTGAGCACATCGGTGATGCTGGGCCAGCGTTCTTATGTGAACCTGAACAGTTATTATGGCCGTGGAGTGCTGGTAGGCTATGAAGACACTACCGGTGTTAATGTAATGAGCAACCAGGGAGCTCTGCAAGTGTATTTTGCCGGTGTATCAGCCAGGTACGATATCGGTCCGTATTTCTACCACGACTACCTGAAATACCTGCAAAAGCCTGAACAATACCGACGCCTGGTACTGGGGCCCTATGCCGAGCTCAACCTCTTTAAGCGCAGCCTGACCATACGTTCGCAAATGAACTACAACAAGTCGCTACCATCTAACACTGAGAGCGCTAATGTGATGGGCAACCTGATATACCATAACTACAGGCGTGGATTCGACTTTAACGTTTCCGGAATCATGCCTGTCAACCAACCAAATGCACAACCCTATATAGCTGCCTCCCTCAGGGTAAGGCTAAATGTACCTTTTGTAGCAGTACGTAAGTATTACCAGTTGAAACTGGTATTATTTAAAGACGTGAATACCAATGGTAAACTAGATGAAGGGGAAGGACCAATAGCAGAACAAATGCTGGCTCTTAACGACAACCTGTTTGTATCAGATGGCAGAGGTGTCGTTATCTTTAAAAACGTTGAGAAAAAGGACTTTAAAGTAGATTTTGGTTATACCAGTAAGATAAAGGGCTGGATACCGCAGGGTGGAACGATACAAACCTTTGCAGTAACCGGTAACAAAACCATATATATACCTTACAAAAAAAGTAAAGTACTGTCAGGCAAACTGAATGTTCAATCGGACAAAAATTCGAACATTGAATTCAAACCGGGTAATATTAAGGTCACGGCCACCAGCAACGATACGCTACGCTCCTCATTTTCAACACTTACGGATGAAAATGGCGAGTTCTACTTCAACCTGCCTGCCGGCGTATATACTGTTACATTAAGTGAAGTAGCCTTTGATGATAACTTTAAACCAACTGAATATGCACAGCAGGCAGACCTTGTCAACAACGATGAAAAGACGTTGTTCTTCGAGATAAAACAAAAGCGCAGGGCCATAAATATCCGCAAAAAATAAAAGTTGTGAATGAGTTGTTAACGAGTTGTAAAACCGTCGTTAACCGTTAACAATAATTTTCAAACGAATAATTGTATAGACATCTTTGTTCTATCAAATTAACAATCATCACAAACAAACAGAGCATGAACAAACAAATAACAGTCTTTTCGAGAGCAGCCGGATATGCCGTAAACAAAGCACTTTCTCCAGAGAATAGGGCAAAATCTGCAGACAGGGCCCAACTGCTTATCAATAATATGAACATCATCAATCAGAGCCTGATGCAACTGGCTGTAAAAATGATGAATAAAGTGCAAAACAATAAAGAAATAGATAGGGATGAACTAGCTACCAACCTTCACGATATCATTCACCTTTCCATAGTATCGTATGCCAAAAGGGCTTATTAATTTCCTGACTGAATAAACATAAAAAGGGCGTGTCTTATAGATACGCCCTTTTTACTTTAGAAAATTTACAGACAACAGATAAAAAACGAGGCTTACAGCCCCATTTCAGATAACTTCACAAGCGTTACTAAAAAAATGCCTGCGAGGCTGAGCAAGGCGATAACCATTGCTGCAAGGGTCAGTACAGACCCTGACTCATAGTTTTTTAGCATAGTGTTGGTTTTTATATATACAATTACAATGTATGTATCTCTCCTTGATAAGGTTGTTGGCAGAAGAGCAAAGGTAACGCTAAATGTGCTATACTGTATTAACGGCACATGAATTAAATCTGAATTTAATATAAAAAAAGTCCTTATAGGGCAATGACTATTCTTTATCTTTGCAGCGATTTTTTTGATCATTAACACTTAAAATAAATAATCAATGAAAGTAACGGTAGTAGGTGCAGGTGCGGTTGGCGCTACTTGTGCAGACAATATTGCACGTAAAGAACTGGTGGATGAGCTGGTTTTAGTAGACATCAAAGAAGGTTTTGCAGAAGGTAAAGCATTGGATATCACCCAAACAGCTTCATTGCTGGGTTTTGACACCACTGTAACTGGTGTAACCAACGATTATTCAAAAACAGCAGGTTCTGATGTTTGTGTTATTACTTCAGGTATTCCCCGCAAACCGGGTATGACGAGAGAAGAATTGATAGGCACTAATGCTAAAATTGTAGAAACTGTAGCAAAGAGCCTGCTGGAACATTCACCTAACGCTATCATAATAGTTATTTCTAACCCTATGGACACTATGACCTACCTGGCACTTAAGGCTACAGGCCTGCCAAAGAACAGGATCATAGGTATGGGTGGTATACTGGACAGCGCAAGGTTCAAATGTTACCTGCAAAAAGAACTGAACTGCTCTCCTAACGACCTGAGTGCAACAGTGATAGGTGGCCACGGCGACACTACAATGATACCATTGACTAGGCTGGCTACTTTGGGGGGAGTTCCTGTGTCAGAATACCTGACTGCTGAGCAACTGGAAAACATCTCTGCCGCAACCATGGTAGGCGGTGCTACGCTGACCAAACTATTAGGTACATCAGCATGGTATGCGCCGGGTGCTGCTGGGGCTGCACTGGTAGAAAGCATCATACGCGACGAAAAGAAAGTTTTCCCTTGTTGCGTATTGCTGGAAGGCGAATATGGCCAGAGCGACATATGCATGGGTGTACCTGTAGTGGTAGGCAAAAATGGATGGGAACGTATAGTAGACTACAAACTGACTGATGACGAACAAACTAAATTCAATGCTTCGGCTGAAGCTGTTCGCAATATGAACTCAGTACTGGATACTTTGGTATAAAAAATACTCTCAAAAATGGAAAGCACCGTACATGTTGAAACGTACGGTGCTTTTTTATGTTGCTTCTAATAACAACTCGTATTTAAACGTATTTAGTTCTTAAATTCTTTCGGTTTTACGATAGTAAACACCCTTGAAATATTGAAGCCAAGGTGTATCGCATCAGCTTTACCAAAGCCCCATGTACCTTGTGTCTGACCAATCATGGCTCGTTCCGTCATAGTTCTTGAGTTAGAGAGCATCAACTGGAATACGTGTCCACCTGTCTCAATATCCACACCCAGTGAAAGTACATTATGATAACCAAGTTGCTCCGTACCCGGCACTCGGTAATAATACTCACCATTTATCGTAACCCTGTTTGACACTTTTACTCTTCCACCAAAACCAATGGCAACCAGGTCGTTTGATTCCGGTGTTGTTGGCACCAGGTTATAATGTATATGTGTAGGTGTCAACTGTAATGACAACCATTGGTTGAACTTGCGTGCGATCAATAATTGGTTTACATAATACAACCTGTTACTAAAATGATAATCCTGCCCTGCTGGTAATGTAGGCGCCGGCAGCGACTGAGCACTCATAGCACCTACATAACTGATGCTGACAGGATTGCCCTTGTTTTCAGTCTGACGCATGATCTTAGCTTTAAAAAAGCCGTCATACTCTTTCATGTATGAGTTGCGGCCAAAACCCACCATCAACCAATCTGTAACTCCATAATCAAAACCGATACGTGTGTTGGCATCATCAAGTCCAAAAAAGGTTGACACTCCATTATTCAGCGAGCCAAAACGGTGATTAACCCTGAAGTCAAGTACGCCTTTCCCGGTATTTTCAATGCTCTGGCCCGTAACAAGTCGTGTAGTTTTAAAGGTAGCTGTGGTATAGCTTTTTTTCGCAGGCTGGTCGTCCTCCAATAATGCCATCAGGTCATCTCCCTCTGCCTTTTGCACAAGGTGTTCCTTTGATTTTTTGTCTTGTGCCATAGCGTGGTTGCATAGCACCACAGACAACCCGATAGATAAAATGGCCAGTGAAATGCGCATAGTGTATATTTTAGATATTAAGCTTATTATTTCTTCTCCAGTATGCTATTAACAGTTACCTCTACTTCTTTTGCAATCTTGTCTTTTACAAGACCGGGAATACTGATATTATAGTCCTGGGGGATGATATTGAATTTACTGTATACCGTTATGTTCCCTCCTTTCACCGTAATACTACCGGGCAATTCCACATCTTTGGTCACATCATGCATACTCATTTTGCCTTTGGTGGTCACGTTGTAGATCCCGTCTTTAGTAAAATTCACTTTGCTAAGGTCAGACACCTTGCCTTTATATTCAGCTTTAGGGTATTTCGAGCTTTCCATGTAATTTTCATTGAAATGCTCTTCCATCAATGCCCTTTCAAACTTGAAACTTTTTACCGGTGCCTGGAAGATAAATTCCCCATTCTCCGCATTCAGCACACTGGCCACTTCATTATTCTTAGCTTCAATATTTTCTAATGATGTACCGGCATAAAATGTAATTTTCCCTGTACGCGTAAGATACTTTTGTGCGTATGCCGATGATATCCCACAAACCATGATCACGGCTAAAATGATTCTTTTCATATCGTTATTCTGTTTACTTATAGTTATTCAAAAACCATACCCTACTTATTGTGGCATACCGGCATTTACCCAGGCTGATATCCTGGATATCTCGCAATCCCCCAACTTATTCATACCTTTTGGCATTGGCAGATAACCGGATTCCTGCTTGATAGAAGGTATCATCCTGCCCCCGTCGGCACATTTTTTCACCCCGTCATAATTACTCAGGTCATGAAAAAATGACTTGGTAATCGCGTCATGACAATCAGGAATGGCGCAATACTGGTTCATAATAGGTTGTATATCAGTAGCAAAGCTCAGGTTATTCGTATCACAACCAGTTGTAGCTGTAGGTTGTGGATATAACTGGTCTTCTTTATCATTGTAGCAGGCTGCCAATAAAAGAATACAAACAGGTATTAAGATCTTTTTCATGCCTTGGTCGATTATTCTATATAATGATTATTAATTCGTTTACCTAAGAATATTATAACAAGATATTAAAAATTAGTTATTCAACATTCCATCATTTACCCACTTTTCCACTTGTTTTATTTCACAGTCACTAAGCATTCCGCCTCCGTCCGGCATAGGTTTAAACCCGAACTCATGTTTGATAGATCCTAACAATGACCCATCCTTATTTGCAGCAGTAATGTTTACATAATTATCCAGCAATATTCCTCCCGAAGCACCCGACCCGCTGTGACATCCTGTACAATATTTATTGATCATAGGTTGTATATCCGCAGTAAATTTAAAGTTGTTCGTATCGCAAGGCACAGAACAATTGGTTGTGTTTTTACCACCCTCATCTATCCATCTTTTTATCAGATTACGTTGCTCCTGAGTGAGTGGGCTTGCCGGTGGCGGTGGCATAATATCTTTTGTATTGTCTTCGGTTATCTTTTCATATATCTCAGTTGCGTTGGCATTGCCTGCAACAAATTTCTTGGACACGATTGATGCATAGTCTGTCAACTGGTAACCTTCAGAACGGGTTGCAGCATCGTGGCAACCGGCTTTGGCACAATTAGAAACAAATATCGGCAAAATGTCGCGTGTAAAACATATCCCGGTATCTGTTCCGTTATTTCCGGAATTACTACTTGCACTAGTGTCTGCGGTTGCAGGTAACGGCCCGTCATATTTATGCTGACAAGCAACCACTACCACCATACTCGTCACAAAGCATGCGATGTAGAACAAAAACTTTTTCATGTATCGTTTTGTTTGTCTGTTTGTTTATAGCTATTACCTGTTTGCTGGAACACAATCACTCAATAACACACCAAAGATGCTGCTCCCGTTACAAAATCCCTTTACCGTCATAGTAGCTCCTGTTTCCGCATTTATCCCTTTATCCCTCATGGTACATTGTACAGTAGCCATAGGGTCATCTCCGGCCAGTATCACTACCAATTTACCATCTTGGTTCTCTTCCATCTCAGATACTGTTCCTGTAACGACAATAGCTCTATTCAGGTATTCTTCGTTAGCTTTTGTTTCGTCTGCAGCGTATGCACCTGTGATTTCTGCAACAGATACAGACATTGCTTTCACATCTTCAACTAACGTAGGTGGTTTATTCCACATCCTGTAGGCTACAATACTACCGGTAAGTATGGCAATTACAATAACCCAAAGTACTATCTTCCATTTATTCATAATATGTACAACTCATTATTGTTCAGCAATGTAAATGTATCAATATCTGAATCTTCCGCCTGTTAAAACACGATGAAAAGGTATATCCATGTGATGAAACAGTAAAAACCAATCTATAACTCTCCTGCCAGCCATTGTTTGAAGCCGGCACTACGTTCTGAGCTTACCAGGGGGGGCTCTTTCACCTCCGGAGCCAGCTTAACCAATACCCTGGCTTTGCTATATGTTTTCATCTCTCTTATTGATGATAATGAAATAATATACTGCCTGTTGATCCTGAAAAATTTTTCAGGATCCAGCATTTGTTCCAGTGCATCCAGGTTATTGTCAACAGGGTAAGTACGTTCCTCGAATGTACGCGCAAATGTTCCTTTGTTCTCGCTGAAAAAATAGGCGATGTCATCAGTACCTATTGTTTTTATATTATCCCCGAAACGTATCATGAATCGTTTTTTATATTCAGGTTGTTTCAATGCCTCAAGTAATATGTTTTGCTTCTCAGGGTCAATACTGAAAATGCGTTTCATTTGTTCCATTTTTCTCATAGCATCTTTCAACTCTTCAGCTTTTATAGGCTTCAGCAGGTAGCCCATACCAGACACCTTAAATGCCTCTATCGCATATTGATCGTATGCCGTAGTAAATATCACAGGAGCATCTATCTGTATAGCCTTGAGCAAGTCGAAAGCAGACCCGTCTGCAAGATGTATATCCATAAACACTACAGAAGGTCGCTCATTGTGCTCAAACCATTCTTTGGCACCGCTTACACTATCCTGGTGGGTAAGTATCTCTGCTTCCGGCATAGTCTCATTCAGCAATTTCACTAACCTTTTATATGCAGGCAGTTCATCTTCTATTATTACAACTTTCATATTAATGGTATTACGACAATAAATTCATGGTTTTCAATACGTGATAATACCTGGTTCTTAGTATGCAAGGCATATCGTTTCCTGATATTGGCAAGTCCCAGCCCCGCGCCTTTTTCTTTACTCATTTTAGGCTGGTAATTGTTACTTATGGTAAGCTCATTCTCAGCGGCAACAAACTTAACGATAAGTGGTTTTGCCTGCGAAACAATATTATGTTTAATAGCATTCTCCAGTAATAATTGCAAAGACATAGGCACCACTTTCTTATTTTTCAAACGATCGGGTATATCAACAACAAGTTGCAATGCCTCGCCAAAACGGCTTTTTTGTATATAAATATAATTCTGAAGTATCTTCCATTCTTCAGAGAGTGTTATTAGGTCCTTGTCCTTGTGGGATAACATGTTCCTGTACAGGTCGGACAATTGAGTAGTATACTGTACAGCCAGTTGTGTATCATCTTCTATTAAACCAGTCAAAGTATTAAGACTATTAAACAAAAAGTGTGGGTTTACCTGGCTCTTCAGGTGCTCATATTCAAACATCATCCTTTCCTTCTGTAATGAAGACAATTTACGCAGATTATACTCACGTATCCTGATGTAGGTGTATGCAATACCCCACAGTAGTCCTATTATTAGCAGTAAGAACCATATCTCCTGCCAATAGGGTTTTTCAATAGTAAATGTATGTGTAGCTTCTCCGAATGTATTGAACTTACTGTTGAGTGAAACCTGTATAACAAACCTGTAATCCCCGCTGGACAGTTGCGGAAATGTCACTGATTCGTCTCTTGTTGTGATCCAATCCTCATTATATCCTTCAAGTTTGTACCTGTAATACAACTGTTCAGGATTAGCAAAGTTGATACCGTCGTATGAAAATGTTATGTGATTCTCAGAATGCTTAAAACTATAACGTTGCAAACGTGTTTCCCTAAAAAAGGTCTTCAGCGATCTGATATACACCGACGGAGTGATCTTAACTGTATAATTATGTTTGCCGAAACATACCATCCCATCCTGGTAAGGAATGTACACATTACCCGCAGTATCACTCGCATAAAGGTTCAGCGCAGCAGACACAGTATCTATACCTACACCCAACCGGCGTTCATAATGCCTGAATTGCCCGCCACTCTGTTGCCACTCGTCAATACCTTTTGCATGCACTACCAGTATCGCTTTGTTCACAGTCGGGGCTATAGTGGCTATCATTAAACTCTGCAAGCCGTCTTCTTTATCAATACTCTTCCATTTTTTACCTGTGTATACCAACAAACCCTTATCAAATGTACTGGTCCACATATCACCACTGGCATCTTCCGTAATATTGTATATGACACTACTATTCATACCGGAAGTACTGTCCCAATGGGTATATACACCATTGTTGTAACGACACACCCCCGCTCCATCAGTAGCCATCCAGATGTTATTGTTCTCGTCAGGCAACATATTATATACGTAATCACTGCCTATACCCGAAGTTTTGTTATGCACTTTTACCAGCGACAACCTGTCCTCTTGTTCTACCTTGAGTTCTTCCACTCCATTCAGCCCTGCAACCCAAAGGTTATTCCCTTTACCCTTTATATCCAGAATACTTTCATTCTGCAACGGTGAGATACCGTTCATTTTCGTAAAATGCCTGTGATCTTTACTCAACCACAATCCATCACCAAAAGTCCCTACCCATAATGCACCTTTGGGGCCGAAATACAGATTAGTGATCGGAGTATTTGACACGAAGCTTTCTTTGATTTTCGGTGAACTGGCTGCCAACGAAAAATTATAGAGCTTATTTTTTTGTGCAAACCACAAAATATTGTCGTTATCGCAAGCTATTGCCGATAGGTCTTGGACAGAATACGGTACCGGTAGTTTTACAGATGTCATATATTCCGAGATGATCAACATGACGCCTTCGTTCGTAGCACACCATATGTTGCCCGTTTGTCCCATCAGCATCCTGTATATCTTCTTTCCTTGATATGCAAAAGGTTCAATGGCCAGGCTATCTTCTCCATGAAGCATGAGTCTTAATATATAACCGTTTTCTGTGCATACCCATGCCTTATTATCACCTACAGGCAATATATCATTTATCTGCCCCCACTGCCATGTTAAGTTGGTACGTGGTGTCCATGTACGCCTGTCTTTACTGCAGTAAAGGGCCACCCCTCCCTGATGTGTGCCTATCCAGCTCCAGCACTTTTCGGCCATAGGTCTTATCACTCTGACTATATTATCCGGCAGGCCGGTTGAGGTATTAAAATGCTGTATTTCAAATTTGCCGCTCTCATTTTTTATTTCATTTATACCCTGGTCAGTTGCTGCCAGCAACAATTTTTGAGATGGAGACAATATCGTATATACATAATCATCAGCAAGGCCGTCATCCATTGTATACCTCGTACAGTAATTATCATATACAAGGTACAGGCCCTCTCCTAAGGTAGACACTACCCATACATTACCCGACACAACATAAATAGACGATATTGCATCTCCCGGTTTGTTTCCAGATAATTTTTTGGCATAATATTTCTCACCATCCCAAATTCCCAAACCGCCCTTGGCAAACCCTACTACAAGACGGCTGTCATAGCAAGCCAGTGCAGTTACCGCCTGACCTGCTATCAACTGTATATTAGTAAAATTTCGTCCGTTGTACCTGTATAAACCTTCATCAGTACCTAACCATATATAACCGCTCTCATCCTTTACCAGGCAATTGACCTTTACCGGTATTGCAGATTCATTCAGCCATATATCTTTAGTAAAAGGTTCACCGGCACCCGCAGAAAAGGAGACCAGCGATACCAAAAAAAATATGATAAAATATCGTTTCTGCATTTATGCCTGCTTTCGTACCAGGGTCGATTTAACAACAACAAATATCTCCGTAGCCAGCTTATCATTTACCACCCGGGGTATTTTTATATCATGATCGGCTAATGCAACCTTAAATTCGGAAAACACTTCCACAACTGCATCCTTTACAAGTACCTTTGCATATATGATCCTGTCAACACTCACACCGTGTACCGTAAGCCGGCCTTTAGCACGAACCATGTACTTACCATTTTGCGTCAGATCTATATCTTCTATTATCTTCCCCGCAAAAACAATTTCTGGATACTTATATGTTTCCATATAATTCTCATGAAAATGTTCCTTCTGTAGTGGACTGTTAAACCCTTCGAATGTTGACACCTGTACCTTAAATACAAATTGTTTCTTATCTGTACTGATAACTCCCTTTAACTCTTTCGAAGCGGCCCTGATAAATTCATTAGGTGCATTTGAATTGATGCTGATCGTACCCTGGTCAACCTCATAGATAATTTGCCCGTTTGATATACACGGGCCAACTAATAGCAATACCAATAGTAATATCCTTAGCGGATGCATAGATATTAAAAATACACCATAATATCGGCAACCACAATATTATTAAGTTGAGAACGGCATTTTTAATGATGAAACGGTTAAGTCTTTACAAACACAGAGCGTGCTGTCTTTTGATTGGCATAAACGATCTCGATAATATAAGTCGCACTTTCCAGCTCTTTGATATTGACCTGGCTTTTTGATCCGATAGTATTTATGTCATGATACACCATATTGCCGGCCATATCCATTATTCTTATCTCACCAAAATCATTATCGGCAAAAATATTCAGCATGTCGCCGGACGCAATAGGATATACTGTCAGGTGTTTATCCATCAAGGGTACGTTTTGTACTTGAGTATGAGTATAAAGGTTATAAAATACACCTGTATTTGATATACCGACAAAACGGTATTATTATATACGTGCTATTGGGTATTGGTTAGTTTTAACAGGCTAATTATCCAGCTTAACTTCTAAAATCCTGGGCCAGTTTTTACCGGTTATTAATATCCTGTTCTTCTCTTTGTCATAAGCTATTCCATTCATTACCTCCGGTTCACCATTACGGTGAGATGTACCTGGTATACCGGCCTGCGTTCTCAATCTGCCCAGATCTGCCTCTGCAACAACTTTGCCTGTATTGGGGTCTATTTTTAATATCTTCTCCGTTTCATACACATTGGCATAAATGTAGCCGTTAATATATTCCAACTCGTTGATATTGGGTATAGGGCCGTAATTATTTGTAACCTGTATGCTCCGTACCTCTTTAAAGGTTTTGCGATCCATGAAATACAACTGGGGCGTGCCATCACTATATACCAGGTGTGTACTATCATGTGTCAGTCCCCATCCTTCATTCGCATTCAACCTGAACTTGCCCAGCAATCGAAAGGATTTTTTATCAAACAGGAATCCCGTATGCTCTCTATAGCTCAGCATGTAAATCGTATCACCCCATACTGTCATACCTTCACCAAAATACTCATTGCCCAACTTATACTCGTTCAGTATTTTGCCCGAACCTAATTCGTATTTATATAAATACGACCTGCCATATTGCCCCGTACTCTCATACATTACGCCGTCTTCAAACTGAAGCCCTTCTGTATAGGCTGTTTCTTTGTGTGGATATTGATTAACCAGTAATACAGGCATTTCAGGTATCGCGGACATCGTAGACGGGGATATGGTTTCGGCGGGTTGTTTTGTCTCTGTTTCATCATTGCACGATACTGCAAAAACTATGGTCGTAAACAATAACAGAGTCCTGAAATATCGATTGTGCATGTGCTTGAATTCCTTTTACGGCATCAAAAATAGCTCTACGGCTCATTTTTTCAAAAAATCATTAGGTAGCTACCTTTCTACATTTTGTCTTACCAACTGGTAGAATGGCTCAGGATAGATAACCTTTCCACTGGTATCTGTAGCAAACCTGCTATAATACAAGGTATCTGTCGCTGTTGTATATAATGGAGCTATCGATGCCAGGTTATTCGTCAATATATAACTATCAGCAGGTTGTGCTACGCTCAACCACATGCGCGGCTGCGAAATATCAAAGTTGAAACTCAGGTTGGTACTTGTAGCTTTACCTGCGGTATCTTCAAAAATATGCCTTGAGGTATGAAACCTGCTGATAACAAAGCTATGATCCCTGTCATGCTCATCCAGTCCCGCCCATACCGATGTACCGGACAAGTCATATGCATTTACAGCTTTCCACGTACTCGACACACCATCACCATCCATGCATATCAGCAATTCTTTGCGCTGTGTGCTGTTTATTTCCAAATTGTAGTCAGATGAATCTGCATAGTAATCGAACAATAATTCAACCGCTTTACCATTGGCATCTACAACAAACCAGTTACTGAACATATAATCAGCCGTATGCCAGTCGTATTGATAACGATAAGCGTTTTTAAGTTCTGCTCTTGGTATTTTCAATGTATCTGATGGTGCTAATGTCACGGACATGATATGTGGTAATGTTCCGGTAGCTATGTCATGTCCACTTAATGTGACATATACAGAATCAGGCAAAGTATTGATCATAAAGGCACTCGCATTGCCGTTATCTTCCTCATCTGCCACTGGCGTATACGTTTTCTTTTTACAAGCAGCCAACACTACCAAAACAGCCAACAATAGTATAGTGGAATAAGATCGGGACATGTTATAAAATTATGCTAATACAGCGGCAAAATAACTTTTATTACTATAATGTAGAACGTTTTTCGCTCAATAATATTGCTGCCCAACCACTTATCTGCCTGCAAAAATAAAGCCCCCATATATTACGGGGGCTATGTAGTAAAATGCTTTTGAAACCTATACTTTATATTTTATCAGCCTGAGTATTTCTATAAACATATCAGGTGTAAACAGTTTCTTTTTACAATGAAGTATGCGGCTCAATATCTGCTGATCTGTCTTAAGATGTGCTGCCAACTCAGCCTGGGTAACCTTTTTAGCTTCCATATACGCCTGCAGCCCTTCTGCTATCACTTCGTACATATTCTTAGGCGGCTTTTTCGAAGCAAGTATTTCGTTAACGCTCCCCGCACGGGCATATTTAAGAAACTTCTCTAGAAATGCTTCAGTCAAAGGCGTTTCACCATTTATCACCTTTGAGTAATAGTAGGGAGTCACCTTTATCTTCGCTGCTATCTCACCTTTGGTGGCTATGTTGCGGCGTTTCATTAATATGGCTGCTGCCTGTTTTAATTGCAGCGGCTTAACGTCTTTTACATGTTTAGCTTTTGGAGGCATTACTTACGATATTTGTGTAAATATACATATATCTGTCGGTTATCACAATCTTTATGTAAAATTGGTGCGTTAAGTTTTTTATCCTGCTGTTTTACATACATTGCAATGTCCTGACAGTCTGTTTTTAGTTATTGTCTCACCATCATAAAAATGTACTCATTGTCGGGAAATAATGCCATAACCGTGTCAGTTGCATTGCTGCTATAGTCCGTAACTGTTGACACAGGCAGCTTGCCACCGGTCATATTTCCGCCGATACTGCCGTCAGCATTCTGAAATTCAATGTACGGCACTTCAGACTGCTGAACCAGGAATAACAGGTTGCTGGTCTGGATATTACCGTCTGCATCTTTACGGGTATATTCAGCCGTAAAATCTTTCTTCACTGTTATTCGCCTGTAACGCTCGTTCACCGTGATCACATCCCATTGGTTGCTATAACCAATACTGGATGAGTACAGGTATGCGCCAACTGCTATCCAGCTTGTCTGTGTGCCCGAGCCCTTCAAAAAGGCCTTGCGGCCATTTCCCTTGTAGGCTGGCTCAAAATAGTAGGTATTATTGCCCGGTTTGGGTTGTATGCGTACACGGTTCCCATCTACAGGGTAGTCATCGTTGAACCAGTTGCTGTGATAATAATCCTCAGAATACCAGTCTATATAGTAAGTCACGCCGCTTTTAAAATTCTCACCCGGCAACACTATCTTATCGTTTGCCGGCACTATGATCCTGTCCTGCAGGTTACCATTAGTAGCGTAATCCTCCCCATTATCATACAGGTCAAGGGTTATTTCCTCATTCAACCTGTTGACAAATGTCACATCTGTAATGTCTATACCTTTCTTTTTACAACCGGGTACAATAGCTATGGCAATAAAAAGCAAAAGGGTTATCGGCAAATAATATACAATACGCATAGATCATTGTTGTTTTGGAACTAACTAAAGTACGTAATTTTTCCGGTCTGCATACAAGTTGCATTACCTCACCACGCTAAATGGTATCTCCAGGCTGTTGCCACTTACCATGATACGGAATATATAAACACCGCTTGCCAGTCCGCCATCCAGTTCTACCTTACGTTCAAACTCCAGATCTTTTGATTGGCCTATGTCATTAAAGACAACAGTACCCAGTATACTCACCACTTCATATGGCATTATCTGGTCGTGATTCAGTTTTGCTTTTATAGTGAAAGTACCAGTATTAGGATTAGGGAACAGGATAACGGATTCTTTGTTTAACTCCGCACTGTTCACTACTACAATAATATTCTCTGCAATACTGCAACCATTCAACGTAGTGGTTAATGTATAGGGGCCTGCTGCATTTGCGGTAGCCCTGTAAATTACCGGGTCCTGCAAAAACGAGCCGAAACTATTGGGGCCCTTCCATATAAAGGTAGCTCCGGGTTTAGGGTTCTCAACCTTCAGGAATAAATCACTGCCAACTGAAATAGGGCTGTTACTGCTTAATTGTGGTTTTTCAGGAGTAGGCTTAACTACCACATCTACTTCAGCAGTTCTTGTACAACCTGCTCTGCTGGCTGTGACTATGAACTTCCCGTTGTCCATAGAATCAGCAGGGTCTTTAAAGGCATCTTTGCCCAGGAACAAATAACCATGAGGGCCTGTCCAGGCATAAGCCACCGAACCTTTAGATGTATCCGACACTTTTAACTCCAGTCGTTTACCCTCACATAGCGGGCTGTTATATGATACGTCCATGATCCCCGGTAAAGAGATAACATTTACAGCAAAGGTGTCATATCCTTTACATCCTGTAACTGTTGAGGTAGCGATCACAACATAATTGCCCCTGTCTTCGGGTTTCGAACTATTGATCGTCACAACGGGGCCTGTACTACTGAATGTACTATTGTCACTGGTCCACTTGTAGGTCTCAGTGGTTGTATCATTCACCTTAAGTATGATCGGCTTCCCTTCACACACAACAGGACTATCCGAGGTAATAACAGGCTGTGGAATATCATAAATTACTACAGGTACCGTATCAGGTTCCGAAGGACACCCGTTTAATATCGTATAAGCCAGGTATTTACCTGCATGAACTGAAGGGTCAGCACCGGGTATTGATGGATTCTGACTGGTAGAGGAGTATCCTCCCGGACCATTCCAGGAATAGGTAATGCCTGAGGTTGATCCCGACGAAGTCAGGTTCAGCGTCTCGCCGGCACAAAGAGGTGCATTACTAGCGGCATTAGGCTGTGCAGGTTGTGGTTTAATCACCACTACTGCCGTATCATATGCTTTACAACCTCCGGCTTCAGCTTTCACTACGTAGGTTCCACCATCTGTTGGTTTGGCTTTAAAAATTGTTATCGACGCGCCAGGCAATGTTGTGGCACCCGGCGTTGTCCAGACCCGCTGTGCATTGCCCGGATGGGTAGACATCAGTTTCAGCGTATCACCTTCGCAAACAGGACTATTGGTAGTAATAACAGGTGGTGAAAGTGTATCCACTACTCTCAGGTACAAGCTGTCTGAACCAAATCCGCAACCGGGGGTTACTACTCTTATTGAATAATACCCAGAATCCACATATTGTACATTATTTCTCGTTGCAGTATCAGTATTCGCACTCCAGTTCCCGGGGCCGCTCCACACTATCTGAGTGCCGGTAGGCTGAGAGGGTGAGAAATAGAAAGTCATATTGGCTGATGGACAAACAATCGTACCAAGATTACTCATCGCTGTAACATTAATGATACTTGATTGAGTAATAGAAACTGTTATTGTATCTGTTTGTTTACAACCGGTAGAGGTGAGTTCTGATTGCAAAATGTATGTTCCGGCATAGCTGGTAGCAACATTGGGTATCGTCTGGTTGGCTCCCGTCTGGTTGTATCCACCCGGTCCAAACCACTCTACCGACGCCCCTGTTGTAATATTAGTACCTGTCAATTGCAGATCTGCTCCGCTGCAAAGAGGGCTATTACTGCTGGCTACGGGTTTTGCCGGGGCCTGTTTGATGGTGACAGATACGGTATCTTTTACCGTACATCCTACCAGGTCTGCCGTCACGACATAATCGCCGGAGTACGAGGTCATTAATCCTGTTCTGGCCACACTGGTTTGTCCGGTGTTAGCTGTAAAACCTCCCGGTCCCTGCCAGTGGTATACAACGCCTGATGTGGCAGACGTGCCATATAACCATAAAGTATCGCTCGAACACACAGGCCCGTTGCTGCTGGCAGTGACTGGTGCCGGAGTTTGTCCTATTGTGACAACTGTGGTGTCCTTACTGTCACAATTGTTTTGTGTTACAGTAACAATATAACTACCTGCATTTGAGGTAGCGACATTGCTGATTGTAGGGTTTTGTTGGTTTGAAGAGAATGCCGGTCCACTCCAGCTAATGGGTAACCCGTTGGCAATGTTATTACCTGTAAGATGCAGGTCCTGACCACTACACAGTGGGCCGTTGTTGCCTGCCACCGGTTTAGGTGCCGCCTGGCGTATTGTTACGGATGTTGTGTCTGAACGCGTACAACCATTCAGAATAGCAGTAACGATATAATCACCAGACATGGAACTGCTCATGTTCGTACGTGTCACATTCTGGCCATATTGTACATAGCTTACCGGCCCTGTCCACATATAAGTGCTTCCCGAAGAAGAAGCCGTAGAAGACAAATGAAGGATACTGTTACTACACACTGGTCCATCATTAGATGCAACCGGCCAGGTTGGTTTGGGCTTAATGAGTATGTCATTACCATTATCGTAAGAGGTGTCTATAGGCATAGTAGCAATAATCCTTATCCTGAAACCGCTGCCTGTCATGTTAGATGGCAAGCCTACATTTATTGTACCTGCACCGGTAGCAGCCTTGCTGCCTATATTCACCGGCGAAGCGAAACTACCTGAGCTATTTGAAAGTTGTACGGTAAACGTGTTACCACTTACAAATGGATTGGTGACACCATAATTAAGCACAAAAGAATCTTCTATACAATGAACAGTCTGTGTAAATGGCTGGAAAATGAATGCACTCGTATCCGGGGTAAACTTGGTCAGGAAACCGTCGTTACCACCTCCACTATAGCTATTCTGCCTGCCACTGTATGCTATACCGGTATCACTTTCGGTATAGCCACACATGTATACGACGCCACCAGGTGCCGTAATGACACCCACACCGTAGTCATTCTGGCCTCCGCCATAATATGAGCTCCATATTTTACTGCCTGATGTACTGTATATGTACAACATAGCATCAAATGACGGGTTACCTGGATCTGCCTTTGAAGTCCTGTGTGCACCTGTTGTCGCAATACCTGAAGTGCTCGCAGTACGACCTGCTATATTTAAGTCTCCATACTCGTCTATGGTTATGTTACCGCCGTAATCTGTATTAGATCCGCCCATATAGGTGCCCCACGAACGCTGACCGGTACTGTCAAATTGGGCCACGAATGCATCATATGCACCACCAAATACAGTTTGTTTACCGCTGGTAGCAATATTTGCTGAACTCTGGGTACCGCCTGATATATAAATATTGTTGGTATCTCCTATTACAATACCACCGGCAGTTTCATGGTATGCACCACCGTAATAAGTAGCCCAAATGCGTTGGCCATTAATTGGATTGAATTTAGCAATGAGTATCTCGAAATACCGGTTATTGTTGTTTGGAGTAGGGTCATTTACCACCCATACAGGTGCGTAGGTTCCTGATGTTCCAAGGGTATCACTTTTAAATTCACCCATCACATATACTATACCATTGGGATCTGTAGTTACATTTGTAAAAAAGTCATCGTAGGTACCTCCGTAATATGATCCCCATTGCCTTACACCATTCTTATTGAACTTGGCAATGTAGCCATCATACAGACTATGCCTTGACGACTGCGCTACACCACTGGTTGCAATACCTGTATCACTGGTTGTCCGACCTACCAGGTATATATTATTGTTCAGGTCGCAGGTCACATAGGTCTGAAACTGGTCAACGGATGTTTTTTCCTCTCCGGCACCACCATAGTAGGTGCACCATACCCTTTGCCCTGACGAGTTAAGTTTACCCAGGAATGCATCACTGCCTCCCCCGCCTCTGTTCACCTGGTGAGCTCCGGAAGATGCAAGTGTGGATGACGTATCTGTTACACCACTAAACACTATATCGCCTTCGCCGTTTACCTTCACTGCATTGATAACATCTCTTCCCCTGCCGCCATAATATGTACACCACAAACGTACACCTGCAGGAGTGAGTTTGATGACGTAGCCATCTGCAACACCACTGAAAGTATCAATTGCAGTACCTGAGGTAGCCACGTTTGTTCCGCTGCTGGTCAACCCCGCCATATAAACGTTGTAGTAAGTATCAACTGCAAGGTCGTACGACTGGTCAAGGCCTGTACCTCCCATATAGGTAGCCCACTCAAGTGAAGGATCTATGACGATATGGCCCTCATACTTGTCAACCGAAAAAGTTACCGTACTACCCGATAATTTGTAGGCAGAAGGTATGGCAATATCGGTATTTGCATAGTAAGTATATGGTGCGTGTTCGGTAATTCGTCCGTAAGGAGTTGTAGCTATTACTTCTCCACCCTCAATAGCAAGACCTGTAGCACCTGAATATTCCATCCGTATATCATCTGTATTACCTCCCGGGTGAATGATAAAATCATATTTCAGCTTACCATCGTAGTTGTAGAGCACCCAGTCGATATTATTATAAATGTTCTTATAGGTAATTTTCCTGAATGTACGTGTCGTTACATCTTCAAGACCCGGAGTATAATAACGCTCTATAGCGTCGGTCTGTTCTTCTGCTACAGGCAGTACATTGACATTAGCACCTACAAGTGTTACATCCATCCTGTAACTTGCTATCAAATCCTGTGGTGAATTATGCTCCTCCTCTTCGCTTGTAGCCAACTGCTTGTTCCACTGATAGTGTATGCCTCCTGAACCAATGAATATATTCAATTTACCTGCAGGAACTTTAAAATCTATATCACTTCTTACATGATCATACTGGTCTTTGATCTGACCCTTATTCTCAATAAAACATATTGATTTTTCTCCAACAAACTCTTTGTTTTTGGGTGACGCAGTGATAATATTGTTAGGTGCCATTGCAATGAGGGTCAGTAATACAATGACAAATACACGTTTGTGTATAACGTTTACCATTAGATACAAATTTTCGTATTTAAAGATAGCTAAATTGAGCAATACAGATACACTTACATTAAAATCTGCAGGTTATTTATGCCGATTTTAATATTATTAGTTTATAACTGCTTTATAAATGATTCTATTGTCTTCTGTATGATCTCTTTCAGGCTGGTGGTAATATCCTCTTTACTGCTGTTTTCGGGTTTATATTCCTCAACAAATGACACACCGGTTTTGGTCAGTTCCTGCTCAAGTTGTTTCAATTGAGTCATCAGGTCATCAAAGTCAGGGCGTCCTCCCTGCCTGACGGTCATAATTTTGACGTTGGCTAAATATTTAGCTGAAATGGCGGAAGCCATATCCTCAAAGAGGCGGATGGTATTCTCAAATTGACCCATTGCAGAGTAGACTATAACAAATATATAAAAATACAATCAAACATAACAACGACCTTTGTCATAGGTCATTGTCGTAAGAACATTAAAAACAAAAGCTGACCACATGTTTATATGGTCAGCTTAAATATGTTTTACTGAGCAGACTATTTTATTGAGCAGGTAGTCGCGCTTTTTGTAGGTATTGCAGTTGTGATTCGAGATTCCCAGTCTTCACACAGACGCGTTGCATGTGATTTCTTATTGGTATAATAAATCATCTGATCTTCTTCGTTGGTCTCCGGATCCACGCAAGTGCAGGTATATTCCTTAGAACAAGATGCAAATACAACAGTGGCCATCGCCAGGAATAACATTTTCTTCATTTTGCTTTTCATTTATCAGGCCTACAAAATAGACATTTAAGTTAACAAAATTATAAAACTCCTGTCGATTTTTATATATCCGGCGTATTGTATTTGTCATATAAATGTTGATTTTATATGGCAATAAGCAGACATTGATAGCCTATTTGATATTGCATTCAATATTCTTACCATAGAAGTTGGCTGTATCTGCGTGGTCGTGGCAGATATATGAGGCCTCTCCAGACGTTTGTACCCTGATTGTATATGTAGTGTCTGTTTTACCCGAACTTTTATCATCGCATGTGCATGTGTAACCATAGGTATCCTTTTTGCGACAGGCAACGAATACCATCACTATCATAACCGGAATAACTAAATGCTTCATCTCTTTATATATGTAAGTTATAATATACGTCAAAAATCGACGACCAGTTTGGCATTGATCAACCTGGACGTGAGCCTGTTGGGCACAGCAAAGGTAAGCGAACTGGTCTGATCCTGTACCCATGTGTATGACAATGTATTCTGTATACCCAAAAGGTTAAACACCTCTGCACTGAACCAGATATTTTTAAAAGCACTGAGCAGCTTCTTATCTGTATGCTTCTCGCCATTCAGCAGCAAGGCTGAAAATCCGATATCTACTCTTATGTATTGCGGCAGGCGCAATGTATCTCCATAGCGCTTCTTATCAGGCGGGCCAAAGGGCAGGCCGGTTGTGTATATGGTGTTCAGGTGCATCTTAAAGTTCTTATTACGGGGCAGGTAATCCTCAAAATACATACCCAGCATAAAGCGCTGATCGGTAGGACGTGGTATATAACCCGGGTAGATCGTTGCGCTGTCTGCACCGCTAACATCCCTGTAGACTATTTTATCATCCTTTACATCCTCTTCTGCCTTGAGTATACCTATACTTATCCATGAAGTAGCATCTTTTACAATGTCACCATATATCCTCATTTCGCCACCGTATACCCTGCCTACCGCGTCATTCTGCCCGAAATACCGGATACGAACATTATCATACTCATATGGTACAATGTCCCAAAGACCCTTATAATACACTTCTGTCGTCAGTTTGAATGGCCGGCCCCAACTCTCAAAGTTGTAATCGGTACCCAGCAATATGTGAAATGACTTCTGTGCTTTCAGGTTCATATTCACATTGCCATTCAGGTCGCGCATTTCACGATAGAATGGTGGTTGCTGGTACAAGCCACCCGCCAGTTTAAACACTATATCTCTTTTCCATTCAGGCTTAAATGCCAGGTGCGCCCTGGGGCTTACCAGCAGTTCGCCGTTCAGCGTACTGTAATTGAACCGGGCACCAATCGACCCTGTCAGATCTATAGAATCGCCGATCCTGAAATTGTCCTGCAGATAGCCGGTATATCTCAGGTAATTAAAATCAGCCGTTGAGGAGTATACCCTTGTCAACTCCAGGCTATTCGGGTCGAATGGTTGGGTGAAACCCGCAGAGTCGCGTCGCTCCCACTCATTCAGCTTATCGGAAATACTGGTAACATTAGCACCCAGCCCCCATTGTATAAAATGCTTCCCCCCGTCATAAGAGCCTTTATGTGCCACATCTCCAACATTCACTCTCAGATAGTTGCGGGCATATGTATGGATGACCCCGGTACCCAGGTAGGTTTTCAACTGTCCGAAGTTCTCCTTACCAAGATCTGTCTCCAGTTCACCCAGCAGGTATTCACCCGATATATCATAGGTCTCCTTTTCATTGGTCTGAAAACCGGAAGCCAGCAGTTTGAGCCTCAGTTTTGTATTGGGTTTGTAGGTGGTAGAAATACCTCCAAAACGTGAATCGAACTGGTCGGTCTCGGAACCATTATAGAATACCCGAAGCTGGTAGGCTTTATTGATAAGCCCGAAGCTGCTGGTAGACTCCTTGGGAATATACCTGAACCTGTTACGCGCATAGTTGCCTATCAGCTCAACCTCCCATTTAGCATTGAAATGGTACTTTATATCAGCCTGTATATCTGTGAACGATGGGTTGTATATACCCTTTGTGGGCTGCGCCTTAAGTAAGTACTGGTTGCTTTTTTGCCTGGCGCCGAACAGCCAGGTAAGCTTATTATTCTTTGAGGCCCCCTCCAATGCCAGGCTGGCACCTAACATACTGGCTACTGCCCTGCCACCAAACTTTGTCGGGTTCTTATAGTTCACATCCAGCACGCTGGACATTTTATCGCCATATTTTGACTGGAAACCGCCTATAGAAAAATTAACACCGGACACAAGATCTGCATTAACGAAACTCATTCCCTCCTGCTGTCCGCTGCGGGTAAGAAAAGGGCGGTATATCTCAAAGTCGTTTACATACACCAGGTTCTCATCGTAGTTACCACCGCGCACATTGTATTGAGATGTCAATTCGTTGTTGCTGCCCACATAGGTTTTTATCAATGCCTCAACACCACTACCAAAACTGGTGCTTGGCAAAAGTCCGGCCTTACTCACATCCAGCTTAATATTGCCTGCCTCGTCCCTACGCTCTGCCATTTTTACAAAGTCCTTCATTTGCGTGGCTGAAGGAGCCAGTTGTATGTTTATTGTCTTACTTTGCCCGGGTATCATCACCAGCGATTGAGATTGGACTTCATATCCAAGGTGAGAGAACACGAGTGTTACCCTGCTGTTGGCAGGTATTTCCAGTTTATAATCTCCTTTACGGTCAGTACTAGTGCCAATGGCCGTACCACTCAGCGCAACCGTCACAGCGTCCATAGCCTTACCCCTCTCATTGGTTACTTTGCCATTGATGTATGCATATTGCTGGGCATGAACACCATAAATAATGGTGACCAGGCAAATAAATAAGGCAGTGAGTTTCTTTAGCATCTGACTGAAAACGGGTATAGTTGATGTTTTATTTTCCTGCCTGTTTCAATTTCCTGATCATTTCAGCCGGGTCGGGAGATGAAAAGACCGTATTACCCGCAACCAGCACATCGGCTCCTGCTTCTACCAGCGTAGGTGCATTTTCGAGTGTAACTCCACCGTCTACCTCTATAAGTGCTTTGCTGCCGGAGTCTGTGATCATCTTTTTCACCTTGCGTATCTTTTCTATTGCCTGCGGTATGAACTTCTGTCCGCCAAAACCAGGATTCACACTCATGATCAGTACCAGGTCTATATCAGTTATCACATCTTCGAGCAGATGTACAGGCGTGTGCGGATTGAGCGAAACACCCGCCTTCATACCCAATGCTTTAATAGCCTGCAGATTGCGGTGCAGGTGCGTGCTGGCCTCGTAATGTATGGTCAGAATATCTGCGCCGGCATCTTTGAAAGCCTCGAAATACCTTTCCGGCTCCACGATCATCAGGTGCACATCAAAGGTCTTGGTAGCGGTTTTCTTCATGGTTTTGATGATGGGCATACCATAACTGATATTGGGCACAAAGCGCCCATCCATAACATCCAGGTGAAACCAGTCGGCCTCGCTGTTGTTGATCATTTCGATGTCACGGCCCAGGTTCAGGAAATCGGCAGATAATAAAGAAGGCGCTATCAGGGGCATTATTATATATTTTGTTGTTTAAGGTTGCAAGATAAGGTTAATAGGGTAAAACGGGAATGTGCACAGGATTTTTGGTCATTGCCGGCAAACACCGGGCCTTTGGGGCGCGTATTGGTGTCCAACAGGCTCATTTTGTTAAGTAGCCCACACCAAAGTTTAACCAAAAGCAATACCGGGCCTTTGCAACAGACTGACAATGAATGTGTTGAAATACAATTGTTAAGTAATGTTAAGTAAAACAACGTATCGTCGCAACAGTTAACAAAAGGGAAAAGCGCCCTGCTTACCGGCGGGCGCTTTATATTATATATTTTCCTGTGCAATCTATTCATAAGTACAGGTACAGGTTTTAAAGAACAAATATACAATATATTACCAAATAAAACAATAATACCAGAAGGAGATTTTGCAACAATCTTCAGACAGGAAATCACATCGAAGTGACTACCCGGGACTGGACATGATTAGTAATGGAATAATTTTTTGCAAAGCTAACAGCCTGATCCCTTGTATTAAAAGGACCGCCGACCCTTACCCATCTGTTAGCAGGCTTTGCCTCAACAAAATACGCGTTTTGCACTGCGTCTTCATGAAATCTAATGTTCATTAATACAACCTTAGCCATAATGATTATGTTTTAATTATTTAAAGAATATCTTGTTAAATGGTACTGATGTATTGATTCCAATAATGCCGTTTTCCCATATGGTGTTGTTAGTTTTTGCAACGTCTGTCATATCAGGCAATTCCAGGAAAACCTCAAAATTGATCCTCGCTTTACTCTTCTTATCTTCCGGATCATGTTGATTATTTAACAACCTGACCAGATACCCGATATGTGTATTATAAACCGGCTTTGAGATCGGAGAGACAATCAATTGAGCAGAAAAATTCAAACCAGAGCTTTTATTTTCTCCAAACATAGCCGTGTATGTACCACTAAACACATGCTTGATATTCGTTTCGTAATTTACATTTGTAACATTCTTAGCCTTTTTGGATGACTGTATCAGATACATTGTATCATTGCCGGGACTGTTATTGATACTTCTCAGAATTTCCTGGCTTTTAAGCCCTGCAATTGAATTGGTTCTTTTAGGTGCATAGCCAATATTAGCGTAGTATGATTGAATCAGTCCCTGCTTCTCAAATTTCTCTTTGAACCAGTTGGCAGCAATATTCAATCCAAGCGCGTCAAAATCCTGTGTTGAGAATCTTTTAGATAAAGGAGCATTGCTGTTATAAGTATCATACGCCTCCCTGGTATATGTTATACCCCCACTCCACCAGAAGAAACTTACAGACAGCCATGATGCATCCTCAATTTCTAAGTCATACAACTCGTTGGTGTATTTTTTGATCACCTCATTTGCTATCTTCTCCGCAGATTTATCTAACAATCCTGCATCACGCAACGTTTTTTCAAGAGCCTCTTTCTCCTTCAATACAGCTATAACCTCTACTGAGTTCAAGGCTTCAAGATTCATACCGTTAAGTTCTTCCCACCTGTCTAAAATAGCAGTGTATTTACTAACGAACTCTGCCTGGTATTTGTTGCAGTAGGCTTCTTTAAGCACAGCTCTCTTCTTATGCATTATTTCTAATGGACTTGTATGATTACCATGTTCATCAAAATAATCCGTAACATATATAATTTGTCCTTTCTTTGAACGACTTAACCTGCCGTTTTTAGGGAGAAAAGCGAAATTTCCGAAAAAAGTTGTTCCCGACTGAGGTACATTACCATTAAATAACTGCGACACATTATTGTCCAGTTTTGCAGACACACCTGATGTCATTAATAATATTCCTCCCCTATTCCCTTCAACCTTCCTGCTAATGTTAAGATTCAGCTGTGTTTCTTTATCAGCTAATACAAGTGATGCAGACGTGCCGGTAGGTAGTGTTCCCCTGCTATAGCTTAAATAGGTAAAATACTGGTCAATATACCTCTTATACGTTCCGCTGGTGGCTATTTTATTTGTGTCTTCGCCAACTATAACAGGCTCTACTGCATTGCACAAAACATTAACCCCTCTCACAACATTATTTATTTTCTTTTCAGTTTCTTCAACATCAATAACCTGTGCTGACACCCCACTCATGATGGTACATAAAAACGGTATTATTATGATCTTTCTCATCGGTATAATATTTTACACAAATCTACCGACCCCGTATACCCTCCACAAGAGTGAAAACACCTTACCGGGTGTATGAAAAATCATGTATTGTCATCTACTCATAGCTCTTGACAATACAATTAGAATAGCTTACTTGTTATCAGCCTGTTAACAGGATGCAAAGTGAAGGTTAACCGTTAACGAAGTTTAGGGAGCGTGGTCATTGAGTGTGCATATTTGTGCTGCAAACAAACAGCGGAGTGAAGTGATCCGTAGCAAGCAAAACAAACATGAAGAGGATAACCTTATCGGCCATACTGGCCATATCATTTTTAACATCGTTTGCACAGAACGCAGGCAGCAGCGGGGCACAAACCGCCGACCTGAACCTGAGCAACGCATTGGAAATATCATTCACCGATAATTCCAGCAGCACCATTAATGTGCAGTTCAACTCGCTGAGCGATATGATCAACGGAGTGGAAACGAGCACACACGAAATACGCGTACGTTCCAACAAGAAATTCAAAGTGACCGTAAAGCCATCTTCTAACAATTTCAGCTATTCAGGCAGTTCGTTAATAGGCACATTATTGAAAGTAAGTACTGTAATGAAGATACAGGTAGTGAATAATAACACAGGCGGAAACCAACCATTGAGTGCCCTGCTAACCGGTTGGCAAAACTTCAGTGTACTGGGTCTGCCTGTTACCCTGCTGAACAATTGTAACCCCGGCAATAACCAAACCTTTACCGTAAAATACAAAGCTACACCCGGTGTGAATTGTGTAGCCGGCAACTATACGACTGATATGGTGTACACGGCCACACAGCAATAAATGTGAACCTGACCATAATAAAAAGCCCCGCTGTTACAGGCGGGGCTTCTGCTATATAGGGGTAATGTGATTTATTGCTCGATGATCACACCAGAAAGTGTTGTGGTATCGTCTGATGGTTTGGTAGTGAACACCTTTGTATCCGGCAGTTCGAACTTAATCTTACCATTCACCATTGTCACTTTTGCTGTGATATTATCTATACCTGCGGGCATGTATGTGGATGATGTAGCGTATAAACCGGCAGATAAAAAGACCTCGTCAGCAGCCAATGAATCCTGGGGTTTAAAAACTACCTTATAGTTGCCATCAGCCGTAGGTACATTTTTGAAGAATACATTAAATGAATTTACCTGTGGGTTGCTGCCTGAAGGAGTACCGTCTGTAGCAGTGAGTACATTCTTATCGTGTATCAGCACAAGCGCAGCTTTGTACTGTGTACCTTTCAACGTCCATGTATTGTCAGGAGTTGTGTTTGTGGTGGTGGGTGTTGTTGGCGTAGTAGTTGTATTGTTCTTATTACAAGACATCATACCTGCTGATAATAACAAAGCGAAAAACAAAGTGATTTTTTTCATATAATAATTTTTTACAAAAATATTTTCCGGATCGTTGATACTCAATACGTACTACTGGGTATTTTTATATACGTACATGGTTGTATACCTATACCTAAGGCCACATCTACTTTATCTCAATTGATTATTAATCAACAATTTATATTTTAAACAATTCTCAAAGTAAACCCCAACCTTTTTGACGGTTTAACCTATCTATACAAGCAGACACCAAGTTTACCTGTAAGCTGAGCCGCTCTGACAAAGAGTGGCTTTGCTTTTTGTAGCATTTTCGCTCTGAATAAAAGTGTTTATTTTACTATCAAATAATAATATTTTTTTATATTAAAATAACGATATATTTATTTCCTCTTATCCCTTACATTCTTTATATTTAATCATTCTTTAATTAAAAAGGCGTTAAACCGATAATAATTTAAGACGTGATACGAAAATCAAACACCGATTGTGCAGGCAACAAATTCACCAAAGCAGTAAAAAACCGGGTATGGGCCAAAGCAGGTATTATAGAAGGGCATCCTGACGATATATGGCGGCGAGATGCTACAGGCAATATCATCAATATGCAGGAGTTTGGCAACCGGGGGTCTGAATATGGCTGGGAGATAGACCATATTATTCCCGTAGCCGCAGGCGGTACGGATAATATTCATAACCTGCAGGCGCTGCACTGGAAAGTAAACGAAGAAAAAGGCGACCAACACCCGTGGCCATAAGATATTATTAACCAATAGTTTGTGAATTGTAAAACTTATGTAAACACCCAACCTTTTACAAGGATGACCTTTCTATATAGTTGTTGTTGAATTGCTTCATTTGACACGTTTACCAAAAGCATTAGCCCCACCATTCCTGGCGGGGCTAAATTTATTTATGTGTCTCTTGCAATATATCAGCGTTGTGCTGTTACCCAACCCGGGCTATACCATTTAATTGAGTTGATTATGTGGTTGGATATATCTTTCCAGCGCTCCAGGTCGTGGCCATCTTTATCCCAATAATAATAATTGAACTCCAGCATACGCCCGTCGGCAATGATATAATAGCTAAGGTTGTAATTGTTGGTATGTGTTCCTCCACGCTTGACAATACTGTTATCAGGCGTAGCCAATGTAGCCATTACAGTATAACGTTTATTGCCTATCATATAGCTTGTATCCTGCAGCAGTTGTGCATTGTGCAGGCATTGCTTACGCGGATCGTAGTGATTGTTGAGGTGGGCAGGATCAGTTATCCAATCGTGGATGTTCAATTGGATATTCACACCTTTCTTTTTATTGCATTCGCTGGAAAATGAGATGGTATATCCTCCGTCAGGACAGTTGTCCCAATAGTGATAATATTCCCTGTCTTTTTGCAGGGATGCGGGAATCTCTAACTGTAAATTACCATTGAAAAGGTTGTGCTTTTCGAACGTTACTTTAGCGGCGGGGGGTGTTTTAGCATATAATGCAGACGACAACACCAACAGCACGAAGAGGCTTAGTACACGCATGTTTATTATTTTTCGGTTGAAATGCTAATATACGGACAATCTGCAGATGTTAACAGGATTAATTTTATTAACATATGGACTATTCAGCTAAACGGCTGATTATCAATTTTATAAAAATCTGAACGACCTGATTATTGTATAGGCTTGTTCACGAAAATCTGCCTGGCCTGCCATCTTACCATCATAGTGGATGACTATATGTGCTGCTTTGCCATTGTGCAGCACGTAATAACAGAGAAAATAGTTGGGTAGAACCGTACCATCTTCTTTCTCAAAACCAATATCCCCCGACTCATTATAAAATTCATCTTTTAACTCACATTCGTAATAGTAATAACTATTATCCCCTTCGGCCACAAACTCGTCGCGGAGTATGTTTTGATAATCTCCGTTGTTACCGGCTTTAAAAGCTGTATAATCTTTCTTTACATCATGTTGCGACAACTTATCACGGAGGAGGAAACAGGATACTACCTCTTTATATCCGTTATGTGAATATACCGCCACTCCGTCCACTAGCGACTCGCCATTTTCATCAGCATAAAATGCAGTACCGGTACTTGCCAGGCTATAACTATCAGGGATATCAATAGCAGCTTTGCCGCTAAAAAGAGTACGGGAGTGTATCACCTTACCATCGCCATAAGGCTCCTGTGCCAAAGCTACTCCCCCTGCAAGCATCAGCAAGAATATGTATCTCAATATCATAAGAGGCCGTTTTTACAAAAGACGGCAGGGAGACAATGTTAGTTGGTACTACTGGTATATATTAGCCGTACCGTCCAGCCTCCAGGTAGTATCGTTGCTGGCCTGTATAAGCGTGATACCTGCAAGGGACGTATTAAACGTATAATTCACCTCCATTTGCCAATCGCTACTCCTGTATATTAGTACGGAATCGGTCACCTCATATTTATTGACAGTATAAGGTCCGCGGAACCTCATCTGCGGTATGTCAGGTATCTGTATGGTCGTGTCGTCTATTACCTTCAATTCCAGGCTGGTGCTGATGGTTTCAGTAGGTATCAAAGTAGGGCTGGTGCCATGTTTGGTCTTTCTCAAAAAGAAATTCCAGTTGTGTTTTCCCCCCACACGTTCAGGACCATTGGTAATGGTAATATACTTAGACACAGAGCCTATTACACCGTCAGTTACAGCCATGGTCACTTTGTAGGTTCCTGCCTTGTCATAAGTATAAGTAATTCCTTTGCCATACACCTTCTTCTCTACCACATCGCTGAAATACCATGTCAAATCAACGTCTTTTTCGAAGTTGCTGGTAAAGGTAACAGGTGTGTATACATACTTCTGCCCGCTGAATTCAAAGTCGGGTTGAAAGACTGATGTATCGTCAACTATAACTGCGGGTTCCGGATCTTTTTTGCATGCCGACAGAGCAACAACAGCGCCAAAAGCCAATATTAACAGGACGGAATATTTCATTATTTCGATTTAGGTGTAGCAATAAAGGTAAGGGAAATGCCTCGTAAACAGAGAGAAAAAGAAGCTGAATATTATCGCAATTTACAGTCAACCCGCCTGTCGAAACCTGAGGATTCGTTGTAGTCATTTACCCTGCTTTCTATATCATTGCAATACACCCCGGCGTCTGACCAGTTGGTAGCCTGTACCCCATATGTTTCTTCGTAAACCACATTGCCGTTTACTACCTGGCTGCAGTAACAATCGTAGTTTTTGTAGCTGGCCAGCTTGGTGCATGAAGATAATGTACAGGCAGCAACCAGCATCACAAATATTGTGACAGTAAAAGCTCTCATCCCTTAATAATTAAAACCCCTTATCTCTTGCCTAAAGTTACGCAAAAGGCATATATGAAAGATCAATTCAAAAATCATGCCGCACAAAAAACGGTGTAAAAGGGGATGCTACGAAGCTATTAAGCAGACAAAAACAATTCTTTAATAATGATGTATATACCCATAATAAGTACAAACCAGCCAAAGCCCTTTTTCAGCTTACTTCCGGCTACCTTATGACTGATCACAATACCTGCAAATATTCCGCCTACCGCTATGCCAGACACCGTGAGCAACAATACCCAGTCCATAGCAAAATGACCGATATCCCCTGCAAAACCCACCAGTGAGTTCATAGCAATAATAACGAGCGATGTACCTACTGCTTTTTTCATATCCAGGCCCACGAAGAATATTAATGCGGGTATCAACAGGAAACCGCCACCAGCACCCAGCAGACCTGTAATGATGCCAATGCCGACACCATACAACAAAAGAGGTATCACCTCTATAGGTTTTTCCTTTTCCTCTGCATCCTTACGGCCTCTTATCATAGATATGGAAGCCAGTAGCATAAGTATGGCAAACAGCACCATGGTAAGCATAGACCTGGTAAGTATGATCCCGCCTGCAGAACCCAGGTGTTCGGGTATGGCAGGAATGATATACCTGCGTACCAGCAATACGGTCACCAGGGATGTAATGCCAAACAACTGCGCCGTTTTCATACTCACCTGCCCGATGGCATATTTACGCACCGCTCCTATCAGACTGGTAATGCCGACAATAAACAATGAATAGGATGTGGCAGTGGTAGGATCTACGCCGAACAGGTATACCAACACAGGCACGGTTAAAATAGAACCTCCGCCACCGATAAGCCCTAACGATAGGCCGATGAGTACTGAAGCTATGTATCCTGCTATCTCCATATTGCTGTATATAATACAAAAAATGTATCGCACAGGGTAAAAAATGAAAAGCCGGGGTAAATTCATTACCAACGGCTTTTCTGGTATTCACCTGTACTATAGTGTTTTTTTGGCCAGGTAGAAATCTACCATTTCGTAATCACTTTTCTCCCTGTCTTCCATTTCATCAACTGTTTTTGGCGGCGGCACTATTACTTTGTCGCCGGGTTGCCAGTTCAGCGGAATAGCCACTTTATTCTTATCGCTGGTTTGTAGTGCGTCCAACACACGCTTAATCTCATTCATGTTACGTCCCACATTCAGCGGATAGTACATAATGAGCCTTATTTTCCCGGTAGGATCCATAAAGAATACGGCGCGTACAGCAGCAGTCTCACTTTCGCCTGGCTGCAGCATACCATACAGTTTGGCCACTTTCATATCTATATCAGCAATAATGGGGAATTTCATCAATATGCCCATATTCTTCTTTACATTATTCACCCAGGCTATGTGCGAGTGAATACTGTCAATACTCAACCCCATGAGTTTGGTATTCTTAGATGCGAAATATTCTTCTTCCTGCGCAAAAGCCGACATCTCGGTTGTACATACGGGTGTAAAATCGGCAGGGTGAGAGAATAATATCACCCAGCTATCTTTGTTATAATCGCTGAATTTCAGTTTGCCGATCGTAGTAACTGCTTCAAAATCAGGAGCCTGATCGCCTATCCTCGGCATCATACTCATTTCATTGGTATCCATATTTATGAGATTTTAGATTTTTAAAATTACCTGTATCGCAATCGGGTATTTATGACCATTGTCATTGAACATCCTGACAAACATCAGGTTACATATCCTACCCGTTGAATACTTTGCAAAGAGCGCAAATCTGAATGGCAAGTATAGCAACTTATGTTACAAAAAGCCTAAATAGCCGCTTGTGTAACATAAGTTGCTGTATCGCTTCAGTATTATGCGGATATTTGTACATTAAACAACGGATAAAATGGCACAAAACTCATTCCAGGCACTTATCAACTCAGACAAACCTGTACTGGTTGATTTTTCAGCAGAATGGTGCGGACCCTGCAAGATGATGGCTCCTATACTTTCTGACCTGAAGAACAAGATAGGTGATAAGGCCAATATCATAAAAGTAGACGTAGACAGGAACCCCTCAGCAGCGCAGGCTTACCAGGTATCAGGTGTACCAACATTGATACTGTTCCGGAACGGACAGGTAAAATGGCGGCAGAGCGGTGTTGTACCGGCCAACCAACTGAAACAAATAATAGAACAATACGCCTGATCATTAAGACTTATTTTTACACATAATAAAACTACGGATCATAATGCATAGAATACTTGCTTTATCATTATTGCTGACGCTCAGCTTCTTTTCATGTACCTCGTCGCCCAAGGGCAAAGTACTGGATGCCAGCGCTTTTCAAAAGTTGATGAATGATACAAAAGACAAAGTGGTACTGGACGTGCGTACGCCCGGAGAGTTTAAAGAGGGTTATATAAAAAACGCGCGTAATCTGGACTGGAACAACAGCAGCTTTATGAGCGAAGCCGGCAAGCTGGACAAGTCGAAACCAACATTCGTATATTGCCTTTCGGGCGGCAGGAGCCATTCGGCAGCCAATGCACTGCGCGATATGGGTTTTAGTGATGTATATGAGCTGGATGGCGGTATTATGCAATGGAGAAGGGCCGGCCTACCGCTCGAAACGGCAGGTAGCAGTAGCAACCATGCCAGTGAATTGAAAGGTATGACCATGCAAGACTATACCAACCTGCAGAATACCGACAAACTTGTTCTGATAGATTTTTACGCCCCATGGTGTGGCCCATGTAAAAAAATGACCCCTTTCCTGAAAGAAATAGCTGAAGAACAAGCCAAAGTATTAAACCTGCATAAGATAGATGCTGACCAGAACACTGCCTTATCTGAGCAGTTGAATATTACCGGGCTACCAACCCTGCTTATGTACAAAAACAAAAAGCTGGTTTGGAGCCATATGGGTTATATAGGAAAAGATGAATTATTGGAAAAAATAATTACCTTTAAGTGATTTTCGTATCGTTTACCTGTTACATACAGAAGGCCCCGTTTTTACGGGGCTTTTTTATGTTGTTTACTCAGGTTTTACAATACCGTACTTAATGGCAAACATCACCAATCCTGTTTTAGATTTAATATTGAATTTATTGAACAGAGACTCACGGTAACCATCCACTGTGCGCCTGCTTACTGCCATAATTTCGGCTATTTGTTCGTAGGTAGGCTCCTTTTCATCACAAACCAATTTCAGGAAATCCCGTTCGCGGCCACTTACCTGGTTGATGATTGCCTGCCGTTCATCAGGCTCTGAACTATCTACCGACAACAATGCTTTTGCGAGCATTTCATTATGATAAAAGCCGGTGGTCAGTACATCACTTATTGCCTTACGCAATACCTCGGCTGTACTGCTCTTGGGCAAATAGCCCCTGATACCCATGCGAAACAGGTTGATGATGGTGCGCTCATCCGTTTCTAATGTTAACATAAGTACCGGGTACTTTGCATTATGCTTTTTAAGTGCTGCAACTGTTTCCGTACCATCCATTACCGGCATCATCAGGTCCATAATGATCAATGACGGTGGATGGGCAAAAGGATAATCGTTCATTAACTCCTCTCCATTATCATATTCACCTGTAACCTTATAATTGCCCAGTCGTTCTATGAGTGCCTTAAGTCCGTTGCGGACTATCGGGTGATCATCTACAAGAAATATTTCCGTGCTATGTGACATAGTTTATGTGCGGATTTCTGTAAATGTAAAGATACTCCCTTTACCAACAGTACTTTTTATATCAAAATCTACACCTGCCAGCTTTGCTCGCTTCACCAGGTTTTGCAAACCGGAGCCACGACCTTCAGCCGACACCTTGTCTATGTCAAACCCTTTACCATCGTCAGCTATTGACAGTTGAAACCCACCGGTTGATCTCATTTGTATGGTAATATTTTTAGCAGCCGCATGTTTCATGGCGTTGTTCAATATCTCTTGCACCATGCGGAATATCATAATACGACGCCCTTTGTCCATTCCAGGTTCCCCGTCATCTGTATCCCAGTGCACTTTTATCCTCTTCAATTTAGATAGCCTGTCTACTTCCTTGCTGATTGCATAGCCCAGTCCGTTGGTTTCCAGGTAATCCGTATTCAAATTATGACTCAACAGACGTACCTGGTCTATGGTATCGGTAAGTGTCGCATCTATCGGGGCCAATTTAGTGGTCATCTCATCACTATCCAGTTTTTCCTGCTCCAACTGTAACCTTATCAGGGTGAGTAACTGGCCTATATTATCGTGCAGTTCGCGGGCTACGTTTGACAGCACCTGTTCCTGTACTTCATTCTCTACCAGGCGTAGCTCCTTCTCATAATCCACCTGCATCTGAGTCATCTTTACTTCCTGCTGCACATGCCTGCGATTGGCCAGTATCATCGTAATGATGACACCGGCAATCAGCAGTAATATCAATAAAGTAGTAACTAGTACAGTAAGTGCTATATCATTGGCGAACATATCCTCTCATCTCTTGCTTACAATAAAGATAGAAAGCAATAGTGATTAATGCGAAACAAAGAATATTGGCAACTCTATTGATGGTAAAAAGAGAGCGTGCGACATCCATATTTGTATTTATAAGCATATTCATAACACCGAACAACGGAATAACACTCGCACTGAATATAATGTATGATATACTTATTAAAAAAAGTGGTTGTGTAAATATCTTCTGTCCCCTAAATAAAGCTTTGTCTATAATAACTAGAATGTATGTTACCACAACAGCTAATGAAGACGTAACAAAAAACCAGTTAAACAGTGTCCGTATATCAATATAGACCGCATACCAAATCCAAAATAAGGTACAGGTAATCATCAACGACAGAATAACCTGTTTCAGCACTTTCCTATCAGCAAATAAGTATCCTGCGGTACCTAATAATAACATTTGAATCAGTGCATATATATTGAATATCCAAACATTACTCTGTTGCAAAACCAGAGCTATATAACGGCCAACTACCTCTACAACCAGTGAAAGAGCTGCAGGCAGTATCACCAATTTATAGGCAATAGGCAAAGTCTTCCAATAACGTACTAATAGAGCAAAAGCAATACTTTTTACTATCACCAATAATATAAAATCAATAGACATAATATTAGGTCAACAGTTCTCTATATATCCGGCTCCAGGTATACATTACAATTTGGCGGGCACATAGTTCCATAATCAGCCCCTTTGTTATGAAATATAGTGGCGTAGTTATCATTATCCAGCATTGGCTGACCGGTACTGTTAGTAAGGTATACCACCATACCATGCGGCCATTCTACATTAGCATGTTCAGGTGTAGCAACATAAGAACACGCAGCAAAATTAATACCGGCACCGGCAGGTGAGCCATTATTCAGATACATCTGCAATATCTCATTGCCCCATGGCAGGACCAGGTTCTTCACAAATGCAGCAGGACCGTCTGTGAGCGGCATCAAGTCGGCCGATGCTGGATCTGCTTTATAGTAGAAGTTAGACAGGTATACCGTGCCAAATAACGTCTGGTCTGTGGTGGAAATAAAACTTCCTTCACTTATCTCGTACCACAGGGCACCTGTAGTGTCCAGGTCGTACACCTGGCTGACGCCCGGTGGTGGTGGTTCTGCAGAAGGGGTCATGCCACATATCTGCAACCTTAAGAACAGCACTGCAGGGGCTTCTGAAAGGCCCGGCATAAAACAATGTACAAACCGCAGGGCGACATTCGTAGCAGCAGTGCCCGTGTCTTTGATAAATGAATCCACGGCATTCTGCAGGTCATCCCACTGGATGCCTATTACCTGGCCGCCAAATTCCTGCTGAGTGGGTGAGTAATAATAATGCAGGGTAAAATTGGCGCGTCCGTCCACATAATCCTGCAAGCTGATGACCCTTGGGTCGTCTGAGTTATCTCCTATTCTTATCCTTACCGGCATAGTGTTTGTTTTAGTGTGTTACAAAGTAAATTATTTACAAAATACAATTCAAACCGACCCCGTGAAAAATACCCCCACCTTTTTGCACATTTTCCCGTTGTGCTGAAAAAGTAATAACAAGACATTTGTATCCATACGGCAGTCATGTCTGATGGCATACCGGTTTACAAGAATTATCCTCTTTTCCTGTAAACCCATCATCCTGAAACGACAAATGAGCTGAGACTGATGATAACTATAGACTACAAAGGTGCAAATGATACGATCAAGGCGGCGGTAACCTATGCAAACAACCTGTTTACTTATACCCCCTTCCTTGATGCTATTTATAATATTAAACAATTTGATATGGCCGATATATCTCCACAAAAAATAGCTGACATGATCCATTCATCCGACCTGCACTTGTTAGTCGACCTGTATTGGCCTTTACCTTTCGCCAAAAGCGCACATGCTTACGACGACCCGCTGAACCCATCTATCATACATATAAATAAGATGACCGTGAACCGCCCTGTACACAGCATATGCAATACGCTGGTACATCAATGCATACATGCTTTGAACGCGGCAAACCCGGGTTATTATTTCGGACATGGAGATAATACTACAACCGGGAAAGACAACACAGCTCCTTTTAAGATCGCTAATCTCGCACAGAATATGGTAACAGAAGAAAATATCATTTCAGACCCGATGACACACGAACCAACAGACAACATTCCCGTAATCAGGAACACAACAAGTAAAGAGATACAGGAATCCCTGTTCAAAGAAGGCATTTTCTGCTTTTACGACATGAAGGCAATACTTGAGGCGTAGCACAGCCCCTGCAGCCATATTACTATGCAAAACAGTGGATAACTAGCCCTCCAGGTGGATGGATATAACGATCATCCTTGTACTTAGAGCGTCAATGGCGTTGCTGAGCGGAATACTGCCATCATGGTATATCTGGTTGCCCAGCCCCTGGCTGATCTTTATTTCCGGAGAGAAAATAAAGTTGGGATAATAGAACTCGAAACCAACACCCAGTTCTGCACCAAAATCTGCAGCCGATACTTTAATGAATTCATCTTTACGGCGCGAACGCGCATTGGCCGCCATATCATAATCAAACTTAAAGCCCGTCAACCCATAAAAACGAAAATTCTTGATCCTGTCGCTTTTGAACTTCAGTTGCAACGGCATATGCATGTAGATAGACTCTACCGTACGGTTGGAGATACTGTCATTGCCTGCAATATCGCGCACACTTAATCCTACTTTTTTCTCAGCAAAGGCTAATGACGGAACAAAACGCAGGTCTATCAGGTCGTTCAGGCGCAGGTTGCCCATCAGCCCGAGGTTAAATCCGGGCCCGTAACCGGGTTGTATGTATTTAAAAGTGTCGTTATTAATAAAACTCTGGCTGTGTTTTATGCGGTAGGTAGAAAAATTAGTACCAAAAGTGATACCAAAATAATAAGCCTTCTGGTCATGTTCAGGCATATTCATCACCTTGCGTTGTGCTTTTGCCTGTTGAAAAAACAAAACACCAAGAGCAAGTATTATTATTTGTTTTATCCGCATGTAATGTATTCGGTAAATATAACGAACAAAGCGAAGATACAGTATGTAAGGGCTTAATAAAAGTCTGCCGGAACATTAATACACATATATAATTTTACAGATACTTACACCAATGAACACATGACAAAAATCACCTATTTAAACAAACATATGTATTAAATTGCAGGAAACACAGAATTATGAAAACCGGGAAAAAACAAAACAGTACTGTAGGTAAAGTAAGTGCCCACCGCCCGGAAATAAGAGATGATATGGACAGTCGCGAGCACAAAGAGGATAACTACAGCAGCAGAAATAATAAAAAAGGTATTAAACCCAATAGTAAAAGTAAAAACAAGGCCGGCAATTAACCCTTTATGGCAAAAAGGTAATAATCTGTTGACGGTATTTTTTTTATCCCTGCCTGGCGCAGCATCGTCACTAATTGCCCGCGATGATAAGTGGCATGGTTGAACACCTGCATGAGGCCTACATGTACAGGCACTTTAACAGACTGCTTCTTCAGGTTGTAATACTGCATGACGTGCGCGAACGAATCATCGCTGAATTGTTTTTCAACAAATGCCAGCAAATCAGCCGAGACAGTTCTCCAGTTACTGATCACATCATCAAAACTACCTTGAAATACACCTTCGGCCCATACAGGCTGCTCTGCCAGGTACAGGCGCTGCATCCATATATCCTCAGCACTCCACATATGGTACACTGTTTTGCGTATAGTGGGGAAACTGCTGGTTATCTCCATATCCAGTTGTTCATCGGTAAGTTTCAGTAAAACATCAGCAAACTGTGCATTGGCCCAAACGTTATACCGGGCATAACGCAGCAATAACTCCTTCATAATTCTTAAATAATGATAAATGAAGGTACTTTATTGTTTTGATATGCCTGAATTCAGTATTTTGCAACAAAATATTTCACATATGAAAAAGTTATTAGTTTTTGCAACTGCAATAGCCCTGAGCCTGAACTCCTATGCCCAAAGCGAAGATGATATGAAGGCATGGATGGACTATGCTACCCCGGGTGCCATGCATAAGATGCTTGGAAAATACAATGGTTTTTGGGAAGCCAGCACTAAAATGTGGATGGCTCCCGGCACACCTGCAATGGAAAGTACTGCCAATGTGACCAATGATATGTACATGGCCGACCACTACCAGAAGTCTATCTTCTCAGGAGATTTCCAGGGTATGCCTTTCCAGGGCGAATCAATGACCGGCTACGACAATGTAAAAAAAGTATTCATGAATACGTGGATAGATAATATGAGTACGGGAGTGATGTATAGTGAAGGTACATGGAACGAGGCTACTAAGAGTATTGAGTTCAAAGGTATGGCCACCGACCCTATGGCCGGCAAACAACTACCTTTCCGCGAAGTGGTTACCTATACAAGCAATGACAGCTACAAAATGGAAATGTACAATACGATGAACGGCAAAGAGTTCAAATCGATGGAAGTGGTTTTCACACGCAAGAAATAAACAAAAATATCAATATAAAAAAGCAGCCCTGTGAACCACGGGGCTGCTTTTTTAGTTAATAGCCGTACCTTTGCACACACAAATTACAACCGATGAAGCAACTGCACGACAAAGGTTTTGAGACCATCTGCATACATGGCGGGCATAAAGAAGAAAGTAACCGCGCACATCTCACACCCATCTACGCATCAAGCACCTACACATTTGACAGTGCGGAGCAGGCCGTTGATATTTTCCAGGGAAAAGAAAAGGGTTATGTATATGGCCGTTTCGGCAACCCTACCATCAACGAGGCTGAAGAGAAGATAGCTATGATGGAGGCCTATGGCATTAAGAATTCACACGGCGAGCAGTTGGAATTGAAAGCGATCCTGCATTCATCGGGCATGGCGGCTATTACTACCATGGTATTGAGCAACCTGAAAGCAGGTGAAAAACTCATCACCCATCATTCTTTATACGGCGGCACACAGGAATTATTCGACAAGGTGTTACCCGACCTGGGTATCGAAGTCGTGATCGTAAACTTCCATAACATCTACGAGGTAGAAGAAGCTATTAAGGCTGATGATGCTATCAGCATGATGTATATAGAGACACCAGCCAACCCAACGCTGCAGTGCATTGATATTGCCATACTAAGTACTTTAGGCAAATCGTATGGTTTAACCGTTTGTGCCGACAATACTTTTGCTACGCCCTACCTGCAACAGCCTTTTAAATACGATGTGGACTATGTGATGCACAGCACCACAAAATTCCTGAACGGGCATGGTACGGCTGTTGGTGGTGTGCTTATAGGCCGCGACATTGAAAAGATGAATACAGTGGTGACCAAAAAGCATAGGCTATTAGGTGCTAATTGTAATGCGTTTGAAGCATTCCTGCTCACCAACGGGCTTCGTACTTTCTGCCTGCGTATGGAACGCCACTGCCTGAACGCTCAAAAGGTGGCGGACTTCCTGGCACAACATCCGCTGGTGGCCAAAGTAAACTACCTGGGCCTTGAGTCTCATCCTGATCATGAAATAGCACAGGCACAGATGAAACACCCCGGAGCACTGATGAGCTTTGAGCTGAAAGGAGGATTCGAAGCAGGTAAAAAATTCATGAACCACCTGAATCTTTGCACCAATGCTGTTTCATTAGGCACATGCGATACCCTATTGTCTCACCCTGCCTCTACAACACATGCCGGTGTAAAACCCGAAGATCGTGCGACATTCGGCATTACTGACGGATTGATACGTATGAGTGTAGGACTGGAAACGGTAGAAGACATTATCGAGGATCTGAATAACGCCCTGGCCCAGATAGGCTCATTTGTGCATTAGCTGATGGAGAGGCTGAAAAGTCCCAACCTTTTGTTTAAGAACCTTGACGATTAGCTGAGCAGTTCATTTGATGTTCAGCTATTCAAAAAAACAACCCGCAATGAATGCAAACATTGCAAGTGATAAATAAATTAATAATCAACCACAGCTGATTAATAAAATATGAAAGAAGTTTTTGTAGTAGACGCCACACGTACCGCAGTAGGAAAATATGGCGGAGCATTGAGCTCTGTTCGTCCTGACGACCTGTTGGCTCACGTCATCAAGACATTGATAGAGCGTAACCCTTCTATTGATGTGAATGAGATAGAGGATGTTATTGCAGGTGCTGCCAACCAGGCCGGCGAAGACAACCGTAACGTTGCCCGCATGGCTGCATTGTTGGCAGGTCTGCCTGTAACTGTCGGGGGCAATACCGTCAACCGTTTGTGCGCATCAGGACTACAGGCGATCATGGACGCATCGCGCGCTATTATGTGCGGCGATGGTGACATCTATATAGCAGGCGGTGTGGAGAGTATGAGTCGCGCTCCTTTTGTAATGGCCAAAGCAGACAAAGCCTTCAGCCGTGTACCGGAAATATATGATACAACTATTGGCTGGCGTTTTGTGAACAAAGCACTTAGTGCCCTGCACCATCCGTATAGCATGGGCGAAACAGCAGAGAATGTTGCCGAGCGCTATCATGTATCGCGTGAAGCACAGGACAAGTTCGCACTGCAAAGCCAGGAAAGATATTTTGCCGCGCATGCCGCTGGCAAATTCAAAGACGAGATCACCCCTTACACTGTACAACTGGGTAAGGGTAAGACAATGGTGTTCGATACAGATGAACATCCTCGTGAAACATCAATGGAAGCATTGAGCAGCTTGAAACCTGCTTTTAAAAAAGATGGCACTGTAACCGCGGGCAACTCAAGCGGTGTGAATGATGGTGCTGCCGCTATGATACTTGCTTCGGCAGATGCGGTAAAGAAGTACAACCTGAAACCAATAGCTAAAATTGTAAGCATGGGTATTGCCGGTGTTGACCCGGCAGTAATGGGTATAGGCCCTATTCCGGCATCGCAGAAAGCGCTGAAACGAGCCGGCATTACCGCTGCAGACCTTGACCTGGTAGAGCTGAACGAGGCGTTTGCCGCGCAGGGCATACCCTGTATGCAAGAGCTGGGACTGGATGAGAACAAAGTAAATGTGAATGGTGGTGCTATTGCCATCGGCCATCCTTTAGGTTGCAGCGGCACACGTATCTCAACTACACTGCTATACGAACTAAAAAAACGTGGCGGCAGATATGGACTTGCCACTATGTGCATAGGTGTCGGGCAGGGCGCAGCCATCGTCTACGAGATGGTGTAAAATAATCAGTGAATAATAAAAAGAGTGGAATGAGGTTTTTTACAGGAGTATTAATAACATGTGCGACATTATTAACCTTTGCAATTGATGCAAAGGCACAAACAGTAACCAAAGGAGATATAAATACCTGGTTCCTTGTTGTCAACAGGGTAAATATTTCTGACAAATTCACCCTTACCAATGAACTGCATGAACGTACAGGCAGCTTTCTGAGCAACCAGGGAACGGTCATTGTCCGCCCGTCTGTTGATTACCACTTACAAAAGGGTGTAGAATTATCGCTGGGTTATTCCTTTGTACGTTCATGGCCATATGTACCATACAGCCAGCCTATCCCCCGAAATGAACACAATATCTGGGAGCAGGTTATGCTCAAGTCTAATATCGGCAAAGTCACTTTACAACACAGGTTCAGGTTTGAGCAAAGATGGATAGGCCACATCGAAGCTCCGGCTTCTCCGGCTGATGAACATTACATCAACGGAACGGACTATGCCAACCGTTTCCGTTACCGATTCATCGTATCGTTCGATATCCTGAAAATAAATAAGGACAGGAACAGTATTTTCTTCAGTGGTTTTGATGAACTTTGGATCAACCAGAGCAACAACTTTATGCCTAACTCATTTGCCCGTAACTGGCTGTACACAGGCCTGGGATACAAGTTCAATCCCGACTGCAATATACAACTGGCACATATGCACCAATATGACAAAACAGGTGCCAACAGTTTTATATCGTCCTCCATTATCCAGTTATCAGTGTTCAAAAACTTTACGCTGCATGGTAAAAAAGCAAACTGAGGGTCCGCTGGCCATTGAGCAATGGGCCGCGGCTATGAATACGCATGACGTGACACATGTTATAGGCCTGTACAGCCCTCATGCAATACTGATCCCGTCCATGTCGAGCCAGATGAAGAAGACTGCAGGACAGATAAAAGAATATTTCGCCGAGTTCCTGGCAAAACCGGAATTTAAAGTTGAGATCATTGATGCCACTACGCAAATGCTGGAAGATATTACCGTAGAATCGGGCATTTATATTTTTTCGTGGACCGTTAAGCGTAAACCTCACCGTGTGTCTGCAAGGTATACACTGGTGATACAGAATGACAAGATCATTCAGCACCACTCCAGTGTCGCTCCGCAATAAGCCCACAGGCAAAAGCCCGTCATTATTGTTACTTTTGTAACCTTATAGTTCCAGATAATAATATTACGATTTTGAAAAAGATAGATATACATACACACATCATGCCGGAACATATCCCGGATTGGTTCAGCAAATTCGGATATGGAGATTTTATTCACCTGGAGCATCATAAGCCATGCTGCGCAAGGATGATCAAAGGAGATAAATTCTTCAGGGAAGTAGAAGAGAACTGCTGGGATCCGAATGCGCGCACCAAAGAAATGGATATGACCGAAGTAGGCGTGCAAGTGTTATCTACCATCCCGGTACTGTTCAACTACTGGGCGAAACCGGAGCACGGACTGGAAACCAGTCGCTTCTTCAACGATCATATTGCACAATGTGTTGACCTGCACCCAACACGGTTTGCAGGTATCGGTACCGTTCCGTTGCAGGATATAGACCTGGCGATAAAAGAAATGGAGCGTTGTGTAAAAGAGCTGAAAATGCCTGGCCTGGAGATAGGTTCCAACATCAATAAAAAGAACCTGGGCGACCCTGAATTTGAACCCTTCTGGCAGGCTGCTGAAGAGTTAGGTTGTGCCATATTCGTACACCCGTGGGAGATGATGGGCGAAGCGGACATAACCAAATACTGGCTGCCGTGGCTGGTGGCTATGCCGGCCGAAACGGCACGTGCTATCAGCTCTATGATATTCGCAGGTGTATTTGAGCGCCACCCTAAACTGCGTGTAGCATTTGCGCATGGCGGCGGTAGCTTCCCTTTTACTATCGGACGGATAGAACACGGCTTTAACGTTCGCCCGGACCTATGTGCCATTGACAACGATGTAAATCCCCGCAATTATATAGGCAAATTCTGGATAGATGCACTGACACACGACGACAAAGCACTGCAATACATTGTAGACACTATGGGCGGTGACAAAGTATGTATGGGTAGCGATTATCCTTTCCCTCTTGGAGAGCATCACCCCGGCAAACTTATTGAGAGTATGGATAGTTTTTCGCAACAGTTGAAAGATAAATTGCTGTACGAGAACGCACTGGAATGGATGGGTATCGACGGCAGCCAATTCAAATAAAAAGCCCCTTGCTATTAATGTTGAAGAACATTAGCTAAGGGGATTCTTACAGCACCTGCATTACAGGTTCTTTCCATTTGGTTATATGGATATGCGAATATGCTTGTTATGAGCCTGCACTACCTACCCGGTTCATTTCATCGTCGGCACCACCGGTACGCCTTCGTGCAGGTTGTAATCTTTTATCTCCAAAGCGATAGCTGAATGACAGAGCTATCTGCCTGGATTCGCGTTTTACTGTAAAGTCTTCTTTATAGGCGTTGTACACAGATGTGGCGCGGGGAAGGCCACGCCAGAAAATATCATTGGCGTTCAGTCGTATCGTTCCTTTATCTTTAAATACACTTTTTTGTATACCGGCGCCCAGTGTCCACATCGATTTCAGGTCGAAGAAGCCATATATCTGCCTTGATTGGTACCAGAAGGTAAGCTCAGCCCTGAAACCTTTGCCCAGTGTAAAATTATTATTGGTATATACAGAGAAGGCAGGCGAGCCATTACTTAAATTGGTATTGGCCAGGAAACCACTGAAGTGTGAATACCAGCCTGTAAAGTTGTTTACGTTACTCCACCATTTTGTTACCTGGAATGGATAAGAGGCGGACAAGCTGAACGAATTGACCCTTGCCAGGTTCTTATCCGTCTGCACTGTTATAGAATCCTCAGTCTCGCTTGGCTGCACCACCTGTGTAATGTTATTATTGGTGATACTGTAACTGAGCGTAGTAATAAATTTCTTCCTGAATGTATGCGATAATTCCGCCGCATAGGTTAGTGCCGGCCGCAAATAAGGATAGCCAGCTTTATAGGTGGTATTATCAATAAAGAATTTGAAAGGGTTCAATTGTTGGTAATTGGGGCGTTGTATCCTCCTGCTAAGCGTAATACCCAGGTCGTGTTTATCATTAAGATTGCGCTGTACAGCAAGGCTGGGGAATAACTGTGTGTAGCTGGTTTTATACAAACTGTCTAATGTTAGTTGTTCCGCCTCTACGTTCGTATTCTCTGTACGCAGACCTATTTGTGTACTCCATTTTTCCCACTTCCTGTTATAGTTCACATAAGCGGCATTTATGTTCTCCCTGTAAATAAAATGATTACTCCTTTTCAGGTCCAGTGTATAATCACCAGTTGTCTTTTCATAAAAAAGGGGCTCATTATCGGAGGTGACATAAGTAGTTTTTATGCCTGCGTCAAAATTAGTCTTATCATTCAGGGGTAACGAGTAATCTGACTTCAATGCCCGTATCTGGGTAATACCATTCATATCGCTGCGCATAAAATAAGATGGCTGATAACTGCTGCCATCGGCCTTTGTATAATCGGTTACAAAATCCTGCAGTGAGTGATTCCAGTAACGTGCGTAGTCTACATCAATATTCAGGCTCTCACCTTTATCATTAAAACGATGCCGCAGGTTAGCATTGCCTGAATAGTTGTAATACTCCTGGTTCTGGCCGCCATTGCTATTGAAGTTGTATATCAGTTGCTCATTCCCATCCAATGCCCGGGAGGTGTTTGCCGATTGGCGTGTAAATGTATTTATGCCGCCCGTACCTGCTATGCCAATGATCGTTCTTTTGCCAATGCTATAATCCAACCCGAATGTACTATTGTGATTATCTACCGGCATCTTCATAAAGTTGTCCTGCACATAAGCAAACTGGAACGCATCACTGTTGGGCGCATAAAAACGCCTGTTCAGTTCCAGGTGGTTGAACCACCAGCGACGTGAATAGTTATAGCTCACGTACCCGCTGATCTTCTTATTCCTGTAATTGAGGTTGATTCCTGCATTGTATTTTGGATAAACGCCCTGTGCATATCCTGCATTCACACTACCGTTCATTCCCATATTCCGATCGCGTTTTGTACGAATATTAATGATCCCTGCTACACCCGCTGCATCATATTTCGCGCCGGGGTTGCTGATGATCTCCACCTGGCTGATAGCGTTAGAAGGCATACTCTTGAGCATATTGGCAAGATCGGTTCCTGACACTACCATCGACTTGCCGTCTATCATTACATTCACCCCTTGTTTACCCTTTATGCTTATATTGTCATTCTGGTCGACATTTACACCGGGAGAGCGTGCCAGTATTTCAAGTGCAGTTGAACCTGTATTTACAATGCTGTTCTCGACATTCACTACCAGCTTATCTGCATGTATCTCTATCAGTGGCTTCTGCCCCCTGACAGTTACTTCTTTCAGCTTATTGTCCTTCTGCTTCAGTACTATCGGCGGTAGTGTCATGTCCTGCTCATCCACAGTTATATGCTCATTACTATAAGGGAGATACCCAAGCATAGTTACTTTCAATTGATATGAGCCATATTCCACATTATCCAGTACACATCTTCCTGTCTCATCTGTAATGCCCGACTTTACTAATGTCTTACCTGCTTCATTCAGCAATACAACATTTGCAGTAGTTATTGCTTCATTGTGCTCATTTGTAACTGTGCATGAAATATTACTACCCTTAGCTAAAATATTCGTGTCATTGAACAAGAGAAATAATACAGCAAAACAGAATAAACGAACATTCATCAGGATAGTATTTAAGTACAGTTCAAAAGTAGTATGGGTATTCTGCAACTATGTACCCCATGTCGGGGGATTTGCATTTTTCGGCATCACTCGTTTGGGGGGAAATTTCTATTAAATATTCTACATCACCTTGCATTATTTGCCGGCAGTTGTAAATGACTGGGATGAAAAACTTAATTTCACTGATACAAAAATGAAAAGGGCAATCGTCATATGGGCACTTTGTTTGATCGCTTGGAAGGTCACAGCGCAGCGCTACTCTTTTTATAACCTGAGTGTTGAGGATGGGCTGATACAATCACAGGTAAGAGGCCTGGCGCAGGATAATTACGGCCACCTGTGGGTGGGCACCTGGGGTGGGCTATCCCGTTATGATGGTACACAGTTCACCAACTACAATGTTCGCAATGGCATGCTGGACAATACCGTTTTATGTGTCGCCACTGATAAACAAGGTAACATATGGTTGGGCGGACAGGAAGGCATATCGTTGTACAACGGGAAAAAGTTTGAGCACTTCCGTCTTGTTTCGCAGGAAAGTACTGAGCCAAGGAGCATCAAAAAAATATGTATCAGCGATGATAATTCTGCCTGGTGCAATACCGACAATAGTATCTACCATATAGCAGGCAAACAGGTAAAGAAGCTGAAACTTCCTGACAGCAACATGATCGTATCGGCCTTGTTGCCTGTGGCCGATACACTGTGGATAGCTACTAACAACGGGAAGATATTTCGTCATTTTAATAACAGCTGGGACAGTTTATTCTATTCGATACCTGGTTATACCAAACCGCCTGTTTTCACTACAGGCATATTCAGAACAAAAGATAACAGCATCATATTCACTACAGGCTCCGGCCTGTTCATGTACAGTAATGATTCCGTAAAAGTGGTACATACAAAGAGCGGGTTGTTGTATAACATCCCATTTATTTCCATTGCTGAGGGCAACAACGGTACTCTATGGTTGGGAACAGGTAGCGGAGCTTACAGCCTGAAAGACTCAGTATTGAAAAAATACAATAAAGAGAATGGCTTTACGGATAATACGATCACCTCCATACTTGCAGACAAAGAAGGCAGCATCTGGTTTGGCAGCGATGGCCAGGGATTGTACAGGTTTTCCGGTGCTCAATTCTCAATACTTGATGAAAAAAGCAACCTGCCCAGTGAGCAGGTGATGAGTTTTACACCCACCGGCAGCAATAACCTGTACATAGGTACAGCTGATGCAGGGCTGTATTACTACAACGATGGGAACATAACTCCCGTAGCTATGAATAACCGCAAAACCTATATCAGTGCTTTGCTGACCGCCAACCACAATGATATATGGATAGGAACAAACAGGCAGGGGCTATGGCGCATAAAAAACGGGGAAAGAATATTTTACAACACCCCCGAAATGCCGGGCAATGCGCTGATCATTTCTCTCTATAAAGACTCATACCAACGTGTATGGATAGGTACTTCCAGGGGAGCTGTTATATATAACAACAACAGGTTTTATACAATAAAAGATATTGAAGACAATGTTTTTTCATTTGCAGAGATAGGCAAGGACAGCATAATAGCAGCTACAAAAAAAGGCTTGCTGCTGTACCACGACAGCATAGTGACACGCTTCCTTACACATAGCAGTGCAGATAGCTCACACCCTCAATGCATAACCATGCAGGGCAATACATTATGGATCGGCACATCTGACAATGGCGTTATCAGTTATAATATAAAAACAGGGAACTCATTCACCCTGAATAAAAGCAACGGATTGCAGTCTGACTTTATTTATAACATCATAGCCGATGATAATGGTGACATCTGGACAGGCACAGGTTTTGGTATTCATAAGATACATATGGCCGATGGCAGCCCGCATGTCACTTTCTACGGTAAGGAGCAAGGCATCACCGGCATGGAGAGCAATCAGAATGCCGTATGCAAAATGCCCGATGGAACACTGTGGTTCGGCACTACAAAAGGAGCAGTACATATTGACCCCGACAAACAACTGGTATTGCCACAACCGGTGAGCGTTATTCTTCAATCTGTAAAGCTGTTTGGCGACGATATACGTGACACTACTTATTATGACAGCACAGACAATTGGTATAATGTGCCATATAAGCTTCGTCTGCCCTATAAAAAGAACAACATTACTTTTACCTTCAAGGCCATCAGCCTGAATGGTAATGAGCAACTGCAATACCGGTACCGCATTGATGGACTGGATGCTCCATGGAGCGACTGGACGCACCTGAACTCCGTTACCTATTCGGCACTGCCACCCGGCAAGTACACATTGCGTATTGAAAGTAAAGTTCAGGGTACTGATGATGTAAAAACACTAGCCTACCCTTTCGAGATCATTACACCAATTCATAAAACAAGCTGGTTCAGCCTGCTCATTTTGTTGGCATGTATATTGGCAGGTATCAGCATACAATACATACTGAACCGCCGCAAACAAAACAGGCTGGCGCTGGTAGATAAACTGAGGCGGGAAGAACAGGCCAAAGTAAGGCAACGTACCGCCGAGGACTTTCATGACGAAGTAGGCAACAGGCTTACCCGTATCAATGTACTGACCAACGTACTGACCGCTAAAATGGGCGATATGTCGCAGGACAAGCAACGCCTTATAGAACAGATACAGGAAAATACCAACCAGTTGTACAGCGGCACAAAAGATATACTCTGGTCATTGCAGTCAACAAACGACAATCTGTATGAGATACTGCACCGTATCCGTGATTTTGGCAACGACCTGTTTTCTGATACAGAGATCAGGTTTACCTTTTCGGGTAGTGATGAAAAATGGCATGACTACAAAATGCCGCTGGACATGAGCCGCAACCTGTTGATGATATTCAAAGAGGCTTTGAACAACTGCCTGAAGTATGCAGATGCCACAGATGTGCACCTGGATGCAGAGCTCAAAGAACAGAATGTGCTGCATCTTACGCTATCAGATAATGGCAAAGGATTTAACGTAGAAGAAGTAGTAAGAGGCAACGGCCTGAACAATATGCGCAACAGGGCCAAAAGGCTGGGCGGCAAACTGTATATTGACAGTAAGCCCGGCAACGGAACGGTTATCAACCTGCATTTCAGGTTGCAAAAACAGGGATAAATGTTAAAAAACATCAAATACCTTGTTTAGGGGGATATAATTCTCCCCTACTTATAAGAACTTTATACAACACAACAAATTACAGCTATGCAAGACCTGGATCTGAATATATGCCTGATAGAAGATGATGAGACCATCCGTGAAGGATATGAATACCTCATAGGTAATAATGAAGGGTATAAGATATGTGGCAGTTTTGCTTCTTACGAAGATGCCGCTAAAAAGATAGCCAAATGCGACCCTGATGTGATACTACTGGATGTGGAACTGCCGGGTATTTCAGGCATAGATGCCATACCTAAACTAAAAAAGCTGGTACCCGACGCACACATTATCATTCTAACGGTATATGAGCAGGAGATGATGATATTCCGTGCATTGGCCGGAGGTGCCTCAGGTTACCTGACCAAAGACACACCGCACAAAAAGATATTATCCTCAATAAAAGAAGTAATGGAAGGCGGAGGCCCCATGAGCTCCAACATTGCAAGAATGGTGATACAGTCTTTTCAGCGAAGCGAAGAATCTCCGCTCACCCCACGCGAAACGGAAATACTGGAACAGATAGCAACCGGCAAAAGTCGCAAGCGCATTGCCGAAGAATTGTTCATAGACCTGGAGACCGTTAAGTCTCACATCAAGAACATATACAGCAAGCTCAATGTACACTCTAAAGCAGACGCTATTAAGCTGGCCAAAGACAACAAGTTCATTTGATCTTCAGCTTTTTCATGCTCCTGCCACTTAAAGCTAGTTTATTTCCCATACCAACCTACTGATAAACAGTTAATTACAATATATTTTCTTCTTTTTTGCCGTTGACGAAATCTATTGTCACAGTATTGTCGTAAATGATGACAAATACTTAATCATGGCAATTTTGAGAACATTCCTGAAAGCAACAGCAATCACTGCTGTTATCATATTCCTGGCATTTTTCGTCTATGCTAATCTTCAAGAGCCTACACCCGGAGAAAAGATATACATGTCTGACCCTACGGGCATATCGATGCTCACAATTTCCCAAGATGTACAAGATATAGACGCCAAAGTAGAACAGCTACCCGGTGTAACATCACATACCTATGTGCCTGAGAACAATACACTCGTGATCACATACAGCAAAAATCAAACAAACAGGATATCAATATTATCAGGCCTGAAAGCAAGCGGCATAAATGCTGTTGAAAAAATGATACACAGCAATAAACCACAGTGCCCTGTTCATGGCTACCTGGACATGTTTTACAAAGCTAAATACGCACTGAACCTACGTAAATAACAAAAGCATTAATTAATCTATAAAAAACAACAATTATGAGGAAATCGATCACGTATGCAACAATACTATTTGTAGCCGGAGCGCTTACATTTGGTGCGTGTAAAAAGAAAGAGGACACAATGCCAACAACAACTACCATGACCAAAACCTTGTATGAACGCCTGGGAGGGAATGACGCTATTAAAGCTGTGGTAGACAAATTCATTGAGTATGTGGCCGCAGACACGGCTATCAATTCATTTTTTGCAGAAACGGTAGCCCAAAACAGGGTAGATGCACTGAAAATGAACCTGGTGAATCAAATTGGTGAAGGTACAGGCGGCCCGGAAAAATATACCGGTAAATCTATGGCAGATGCCCACAAAGGCATGAACATCCAGAACGATGACTTCGACGCATTGGTTGGTGACCTGGTCAAAGCACTGGATTTCTACAATGTACCTGAGCAGGAAAAAGGTGAACTCTTAGATATATTAGGACCTATGCGCAGCGATATAGTAGGTAAATAAAAGTTGGTTGAGGAGTACGAGAAGAAGAAAAAGGGCCGCCCAGATGGGCAGCCCTTTATTATTTACACTTCTATGAATAAATATTAATAGTCAGCGTTGTTAGGATCCCAGTTAGTCCAACCTTGAGTCCAGTCAGAACCGGTGATAGCACCTACACCTTTAGTAGCAGCTTTAGAACCGGCTTTAGGAGCGAAGTTAGGAGCAGTTGTGTTGAAAGGATCTGTCAGACCGATATCGTTAGCATCAGCGATAGTTTCGCAACCATCAGCAGTAGCTTTAGCTTCTACTTCAGCAGCAGTATGACCTACTTTGCTATCAACCTTGTAAGGATCAGCTACAGCGTGAACCAGGTTGTTTGCAAATTTAGAAGTACCTGCGAAGTAAGCATCACCAGTCTCCTGAGACTCCAAAGAGAAACCACCTTTCTGGAAGCCCATGATGATCGAGTTGCTGATCTCGAACTGAGAAGCACGACGCCACCTGTTACCGTAGTTGTGGTTAGCTTGAGTGTTCTTAGCGTTGTTAGGACCAACCATTGTGAAGTTCTTCAGAACAGGGTGAGTGAACGGAGAAGCAGTAGTACCTGTACCATCGTTATCAGACTCGATACCGTTTGAAGCATCACCAGGATCAGCGAACTGAGGGTGTTTGAAAGAGATAGCGTTGGTGATTGAACCATGGTAACCGAAGTCAAAGTCATAGTCATCATCCAGGCAAGAGAAAGCGATCATGTGTGTACAGTTAACAGCACCACCGAAGAATTCACAAGCATCATCGTTACCGTAAGAAACCTGTACGTAATCGATAGTTGTACCTTTACCAACAGCACCGAAGCTGATACCGTTGATCTCAGAGCCTGGTTCAGCAGCGATACCTGCATACTCAACGCGGCAATATTTCATGATACCTGAGTTATCATTATCATCGTTACCACCGTATTGTTTACCAACGCCACCTTCGATAGTAGGCTCAGTAGAACGGTTAGTAGTAGCTTTACCTAACAGGATGATACCACCCCAGTCACCCGGACGACGCTGTCCTTTAGTAACACCTGAAGTGAAAACGATCGGCTTAGCAGCAGTACCTTCTGCCATGATCTTTGAACCACGTTCAAATATCAACGCACCCTTATCTACAATGTCAGATTTTATAAGACAACCTGGCTCGATAGTCAGTGTAGCACCATCTTTGATGTATACATAACCTTTCAGCGTCCATGCTTTGTCAGCAGTCAGAGTCATGTCAGCTGTAACGTCACCGGTCAGGATGTGATCGTCAGTTGTAGTTGTAGTTGGAGTGGTTGGAGTATTTTCCTTCTTACAAGAAGTTGCATTCAGCGCCAGCGCACCCACCAGCATCATTGGTAAAATTCTTTGCAGTTTCATAAAGTTCTAAATTTTGCTCAAAAGTAGACTTCGGGTGTTACGACTGTTTTACCTGAACATTAACAGTAGGTTAAGTAAAACTTACGTCAGTGTTAACACGGTTTCTTTATTTATATCAAGCGTTCTGAGGTACAGTACTTTGCACCGGTCATGAACATAACAGAAGTTCTTAAAAAGCCAAACAGGCACGGTAGAAACCATGCCTGCTGTATTTATACTTATACGTGTTACTCTTATTTACCTAAGCGGTACACAAAGCCAAGTGACGCTCCTGTACCTGTACGATATTGTTGGAATATCTGGTCGTTACCTAGTCCAACAGTACTGTTGCCTTTTTTGTAGGCGTCTTTAGTATCTGTGTTCCAATACAACGTATGTGGAGAGTTCAGCAGATCACTGATAGTCAGTTTTATTTCACCCTTACCTTTGAATAGTTGTTTACTCACTTGCAGGTCTACGATGTTACGGCCATTCTCCCATGTAGTAGGAATTGTTGCGCTACCAACATATGCTATACGGTGACCAATACGATTATACAATGCACTGGCAGCCCATCCACTCTTTTTTGAGTTATACATCAATGACAGGTTAACAATATATGGCGACTGTCCCTGTAGTGGCCTGTCTATTTTTGTACCGACCGTACTAACAGCACCAACGATATTTTTGGTATCAACCCTAGAATATATGTATGATAGATTTGTAGATGCTGTAAAATTATTTAACCATGGAGCTGACCCAATAAAGCCCATGTTTTTACGAGCTTCGAACTCAAACCCCGCAGCATATGCTGATGCGGCATTTGCATACCCAAAGAGCAAATAATCTAAATTTCCTCCGGGGTCGAGCTTAGCTTCTATTGGATTCATAAAGTTCTTGTAGAATGCACCGAAAGTCACAGCCTCACCGGGGTTAGGATATATTTCGTAGCGCAGGTCATAGTTGGTAATAGTAGCCCTTACTAAGTTAGGATTACCAACTACAGACCAGATATTTTCGTAGTCAATAAATGTGAATGGAGCGATCTCACGGAATTCAGGTCTGTTCACAGTTTGTGACACTGCAAAACGAAACTTGCTATTTTTGTTAACATCATATGTTATGTTTGCAGAAGGCAACAGATTGTTGAAAGGCGTGGTCAAATTGATCGAATCACCTGACCTTGTAAATGCATTTAACACCTGTGTATATGCTTCATAACGTCCCCCCCATATTACACGGAGCTTTTCACCAACCATGTTATCCAGCATCACGTATGCAGCGTTCAGGTTGCCGGTCGCATCATATTTATCAGATGCTGCAGTGATCTCATTAAGTTCCAGCCTATCAGTACCCAAGTTATCATAATTAAAGATAGTCTCAACAGGTTTTGTAAGCACTTCGTCTTTCAATGGCGTTGTATAATCATACAAACGATACTGGAATGTGCGTGCCGCAAAACTCCTGTTTTTGAACAAGCCCATATAACCAGCTTTCAAAGTTTGTTTCCTGCCAGCTATTTCAAAGGGATAAGTAACATCCAGATTAGCTCCATAGTTATTATCTTTTTGATTACTGAAGAAACGACGGCTATCCCTGTCTACCAATGTATATGGTTTGCCCGCATCATATACAGGGTCAGCAACAAAACCACCTGACATACTACGTGCATATTCCGCACTGCGAAAATCATTCATACCGGAATTCATACCTGAGTAGTTTAAGTTCCAGTCTATTTTTATGTTTTTTGTACCAATAGCATGGCTACCTTCCAATTGGTTGTTCATGATAGCACGTTCTGTTGGCTTGGTAGCATACAACAGGTTATCCTGGAAACTACTGGTTGAGTAACCCTGTCTATCGATATACTTCTTGTCATATATCTTATTATACAGGTTTTTGAAAGATATCCTGCTTTTGCCTTTTGAGTAAGCAATGTTCAGCATCGCCGCCATGTTCGATTCCGTCAGGTATTGATCTTCGGTACTCAGGGTGTGTACTTGGTTGTTGCTTAAAAACTTACCACGCTTATAATTATTTATTGTGGTCTGACTGTTGCTCAACGAAGCTGAAGCGATAGTACCTAGTTTACCACCATTCTTGAAGGTCTGCGTATTACCGGCAGACAAACGCAATGATGAATTAGGCATTGCAGCTTTGGTTGTTGTTGTAAAACTATTCTGTGGCAATTCTTTGTTTGCGTCAAATCGCTGCTGGTTCGTCAGGGTTAGGTAATCCCTTTGTGTCTGTCCCCATGAACTTGACAGTTGATGGTCTTTAGCAGGGAACGCAAGGAATGCAGCACCTTGGTCAGGAGTTGTTTTGAAATCTTTAAAAGTTGTCTGAGAGTTATATCCTGCTCCCAGATTCACATTAAAGAAGTTCCTTTCAGGAATATCCTTTGTCAGCACCTTTACTACACCACCTGCAAAATCACCAGGCAGATCAGGAGTTGCCGTTTTATTGATAACTATATTATCAATAACATCAGAAGGTATCACGTCGAAAGAAAAGGCTTTCCTGTTAGGCTCAGTACTTGGCATCAGGGCGTTGTTCACCATGGCCATATTATAACGGTCGTTCAGTCCGCGTATTACCACGAATTTATTATCCTGGATACTGGCGCCACTCACACGCTTCAACACTTCTCCGGTATTTTTATCAGGCGAACGCTGTATAATGTCTGCAGAGATACCACTTGATAATGAAACGTTGTTACGTTGTTGTATATATAATGCATTGACAGTCTCCCTGTCCAGGCGGGCAGTGATCACCACCTCGTCCATTTTTGTGCTGGAGCTCTCTTCCATTACCACATTCACATTGGTGGTCTGTCCTGCTTTTACAGCAACGCCTTCAATGTTTTTCTGTTGGAAACCAATGTATTTCACCTCGATAACATATTCGCCTGTAGGCACGTTATTCAAAATGAAATTACCGTCCACATCTGTTACCGTTCCTATTGAAAGGCCCTGAACAGATACGGAAGCGCCGATGATGGCATCACCATAAGTCTTGTCAGAAATTTTACCGGCTATTTTGCCGTTTTCTGCAAATGAATTTGCTGCAAAAAGCAATGCAGCAATAAGAATAGTAACAAAACGCATAAGTATATTCATCTATTTGAGCGCAAAATTGGTCAAATACTATTACCACCATGTTACGTCTGTGTTACGCGTATGTAACTTCAATGTTACCGTAATATTAACACCTTGCCCATACTGCATTCCGGCTAGCGGTAATGTTTATTTAATGTTACGTAATTATTAAGCTCGGTGTTTTCAGGAGCATTGGTAACTTTGCTGTCATATGGATACCCGCAATATTTTTCTGCGTCATATGGCACAGACCTCTCCTGCGCCTATGGCATTGCACATCACCTCAGCTTCAGGCAATTACCTTTATGATGCTGATGGCAAATCCTATCTCGACCTGATAGGAGGTATCAGTGTTTGTAATATCGGGCATCGCCATCCGGCGGTTGTTGACGCCATTACCGGGCAGGCAAGAGACTACCTGCATATTATGGTATATGGCGAGCTGGTGCAGAACCCTCAGGCAAGGTATGCCCGCCTGCTGGCAGAACACCTGCCCGGGCAATTGGATTGCGTGTACTTCACCAACTCAGGTGCCGAAGCGGTGGAGGGTGCCCTGAAACTGGCAAGGCGGGTGACAGGCAAAACAGATGTCATTGCGTGTAATAACAGCTATCACGGGTCTACTCTTGGAGCCCTGAGTGTGATGGGCGATGAATACTGGCGCAATGCCTACCGGCCACTTTTGCCTGGGGTATGGCATTATGACTATAATAGTAGTGAACTGATCGAAGCCATAAATGAAGATACCTCCTGCGTGCTCATAGAAACCATCCAGGCAGAGGCGGGTGTAATAGAACCGGACATAAAATGGCTGACTTCCCTGCGCAATAAGTGCAATGAAACCGGGGCACTACTGATATTTGACGAGATACAATGCGGCTTTGGCAGAACGGGCAAACTATGGGGTTTCGAACATTATGGTATACAACCGGATATATTATTATTAGGTAAAGCTCTTGGCGGTGGCATGCCATTGGGCGCATTCATATCGTCATATAATAATATGCAGGCGTTTACAGACAATCCCGTATTGGGGCATATCACCACATTCGGCGGTCACCCGGTTTGCTGCGCTGCCGGCGAGGCAGCCATGCAGGTATTATTACAGCAAAAGCTGGTTGATAATGTCACAGCCAAAGGCGACTTGTTTCTGCAAAAACTGAGACACCCGGCGATAAGAGCCGTACGCGGCATGGGGCTATTAATTGCTCTGGAGCTGGAGTCTGCTGAAAAAGTGCTGGAAGTGGTACAAAAATGTGTAGACAAAGGCTTATTTACAGACTGGTTCCTTTTTGCTCAGAACTGCCTGCGCATAGCACCACCACTTACTATTACTGATGAGGAAATAGAACGGGCGTGTTCTATAATATTGTCATGCCTCTAAAAATATAAGAGGGGGCACTGCCCCCTCTCTTGCTCCGGTATCTCCTATCCCTTATACCGGCAATAGTTATTCTTTTCCAAACATACCTTTCCATACTATCGCAGCCACTGTGCCACCCAATATAGGTGCTACAATAAACAGCCAAACCTGCGAAAGTGCAGCTCCTCCCGCAAAAATAGCAGGGCCCAGGCTACGGGCCGGGTTAACAGAAGTACCCGTAATGGGTATAGCTACCAAATGTATCAACGTTAATGTAAGGCCTATAGCCAGACCTGCCATATTCGGATTACCATTCTTTGACGTTACGGCAAATATCACGAACAGGAAAAGGAAGGTCATGATCGATTCCGTAATAAAAGCCGACATGGTATTATATTCTCCCAGGTAGCCGGCCCCCCAACCATTGGCGCCAAGCGCCCACTCGCCCATAGCAAAACCCGGCATACCCGACTGGATGGCATACAAAACCGCCGAGCCAAGTATTGCACCTGCTACCTGGCCTGCAATATACCCCACTGTGTCAGCCATGGATATTTTTCCTGCCACCAGCATTGAAATGGTAATTGCGGGGTTAATATGACAGCCCGAAATGGGGCCGATAGCATAGGCCATTACAACTACCGATACGCCAAAGGCCAGCGCAATACCTAACAGTCCTACTCCGGCAGGACCTGAGGACGAGATGCCTGCAACAACAGCTGCACCACAACCAAATAGAACCAGGCTGAAAGTGCCTATCAGTTCTGCAAAATATTTTTTCATATAACCGGTTTTAGTTGATATGTAAAATATACATATTTAGCGAATTTTTCATATCCTTAACCGTAAAATAAAAGAGCCGGGCAAGCCCGGCTCTTTATAATAATATAAAATTCAATTACTTATGGAATGACAACTTTCCTGGTAACACCATTTACATCAATAGTAGCTTCGCTCTCACATTGGCCATCACCAAAATCCAACACCCTTTGTGTAGCTGCTTCAGGGAAAATATTGATAACTCCTTCATTGATCCAGTTGCAGCTCAGGTCGTCTACCAGTGGCTTGGCTATCTCAATATAATACTGCTCACCGCCCGGACGGGTAAAATGGCCAAAACCTGTAAAACGGTACACATCATCAGAGGTTTGCGGCGTAGAAGAACCTTTGAACCACTCACGTGTACGCTGGCTCGCACCTGTCAGCTTGCCCGACTGGTCTTTCAGGTATATAGTATCAACACTGGCGATATCATATTGAATATTACCTGCAGCGTTGGTACCCACATTCCATACTTCTTTATGTCCGGCCAGTTTGTTGCCGTCAACGGAGTAACCATCAAATGTTATTTTATAATAGTAGCCCTTTTCGTTGGGTTTCAGCTTATTATTGTAATCAACTATCAACCTGCCCTGGCGATAACGGCCATCGTACCCCAAACAGTCTGCACTACCAAAACTGATCACCATTCTGTCAAGATTCGGGTCTGTTGTAGTGTCTTTTATTACTTCAGCGCAGAGAGCCAATGGATTTTCCCCGCCTTTCAGCGACGAAGCGCCCATTGTTGCCGCACGCGATACAAGCCTGTCAGCATTGTCATATATCTGCTCAAGCAGGAGCTGCTCTTCAGCATAACCCGTTTTCTCAGCATCAATTATATTATTATTATCATTCTTTTTCTTACAGGCTGTCACACCGACCATAAGCCCAAGTGCAGCAATGGCGCACGAACCCGCCATTTTAGATAGTCTCTTTGAAAACATATTTTGATAGCTTTTTACTTATGCTACTAAAGCATTGCCATAAATATAAAACATAAATGGCGCATATTTTATAAACGAAAAATAAATGAATTATAATAGCCTGCAAAATAATAGTTAGATTTGCTCAAATTTTTACTTTTCATATGAAAATTGCAATAATAGGTACTGGATATGTAGGCCTTGTGACCGGAACTTGCTTTGCTGAAACCGGCAATAATGTCAATTGTGTTGACATCAATGAAAAAAAGGTAGAAATGCTCAGAAACGGGCAAACGCCTATTTATGAACCGGGACTGGACGTGCTCCTGGAAAGAAATATCAAAGATAAACGCATCAGTTTTACTACTTCGCTGGCCGAAGGGATAAAGGATGCCCAAGTAATATTTCTTGCTTTGCCAACTCCTCCGGGCAAAGATGGCGAGGCCGACCTGCAATATGTATTAAATGTTGCGAGCGACCTTGGCGATATTATTGACAGCTATAAAGTAATCGTTAATAAAAGTACAGTACCAGTAGGCACAGCAGAAAAAGTGGCCGCCGTATTGGCAGAAAAACTGGACAAAAGCCTTTATGATGTAGTCTCTAACCCTGAATTTTTGCGCGAAGGCGTAGCTGTTGACGACTTCCTGAAACCGGACAGAGTGGTAATAGGTACTTCTTCTGATAAAGCCCGCAAAATAATGGAAGAACTGTATCAGCCATTTGTGCGCCAGGGCAACCCCATCTATTTTATGGATGAGCGTTCTTCGGAAATGACAAAATATGCGGCCAACTCATACCTGGCCATGCGTATATCTTTCATGAACGAGATGGCCAACCTTTGTGAAAGGGCAAATGCCAATGTAGACATGGTACGCGTAGGTATGGGTAGCGATAGCCGTATTGGCAAACGCTTCCTGTTCTCAGGTGTTGGATATGGCGGTAGTTGCTTCCCTAAGGATGTACAGGCGCTGGCACGCACTGCCCGCCAGTTGGGTTACGACTTCAAACTGGTTGAAACTACCATGCAGGTGAATGACCTCCAGAAAACAAGACTGGGTGTCAAAATAAAGAATGTATTCGGCGATAACCTGGCCGGACGCAAATTCGCTATATGGGGACTGGCCTTCAAACCCGAAACAGATGACATTCGCGAGGCTCCTGCACTGGAACTCATCAATGAGCTGACAGAAGCAGGCGCTACGGTTGATGTTTTTGACCCTGAAGCAATGAATAATGTCAAAGAGATAATGGGCGACAAGATATCTTACAGCGATAATGAATACAACCCGCTGCAGGATGCTGACGCACTGGTCATCGTTACCGAATGGAACGAATTCCGCAATCCTGACTTCGATAAAATTCGTACGTCTTTGAAACAACCGTTCATTTTTGACGGCCGTAATGTGTTTTCTCTGGAAAAAATGGCTGAGCAAGGCTTCTACTACGAAAGTATAGGCCGCAGCACTATCCACGAAAGTAAAAAAGAAGAATTGAACGTTCTTTCGTAATTTACACACATCATCGGCAGATAAATATTAATAATGAGCAATAAAAAAAGAGTTCTTGTAACAGGTGCAGCAGGTTTCCTGGGTTCTCACCTTTGCGACCGTTTTATCAGCGAAGGTTGTGAGGTCATTGGTATGGACAATCTCCTTACCGGTAACATAAAAAACATAGAACACCTTTTCCCTTTAAAGGATTTCCAGTTCTACCATCACGATATCACTAAGTACATTCATGTGCCTGGTCATATTGATTATATATTACACTTCGCATCTCCGGCCAGTCCTATCGACTACCTGAAGATGCCGATACAAACCCTGAAGGTTGGTGCATTAGGCACGCACAATATACTGGGTGTTGCACTGGCTAAAAAAGCACGTATACTGGTGGCTTCAACATCTGAGGTATATGGTGATCCGCTGGTGCACCCGCAGGTAGAAGAATACTGGGGCAATGTAAACCCCATAGGCCCGCGTGGTGTATATGATGAGGCAAAACGTTTCCTGGAAAGCATCACAATGGCCTACCACAACTTCCACGGTGTGGAAACAAGGATGATACGCATCTTCAATACTTATGGTCCGCGTATGCGCCTCGACGACGGTCGTGCATTGCCTACCTTCATGAGCCAGGCGCTGCGTGGTGAAGATGTAACTGTATTCGGCGATGGCTCACAAACACGCTCATTCTGTTATGTTGACGACCTGGTAGAGGGTATATATCGCCTGCTAATGTCAGATTATTACATGCCGGTAAACATCGGCAACCCGGCTGAAATATCTCTGAAAGATTTTGCTGAAGAGGTAGTAGAGCTGGTAGGTAACAAAGATGTGAAGATCGTTTACGAACCACTGCCAAAAGACGACCCCAAGCAGCGTAAACCAGACATTACCAAAGCCCAAACAATACTGGGATGGGAACCGAAGGTAGACCGTAGCGAAGGCTTAAAACGCACATTGGAATATTTCAAGCAACACATTTAAGCTGCATACAATAATTAAAAAGCCGTTACGAAATGCGTAACGGCTTTTTTTATACTGTTATTGCCTTGCAATATATTTTTCCAACACATTGAATACAGAACCCCATCCATTGAAGAAGCCCATCTTTTCTTGCACAAGTTTGTATTCTTCTGTCGGGTGCAGCACACTGAAAGTGAACTTTGTTTTATCACCATAGTCCTCAAACAGCGCTGTGAATATCACACCTTCAGTCATCGGGCGAAACTCAGCAGACGAAACGATTTTTTCGAACTCTACTATCTCTGCATAAACACCTTCGGAAATAAATTGGCTGCCATCGGGCATAGGCATTGTGTACCTCCACTTACCTCCGGGTTGAAAGTCATGCTCTTCGATCTGCATATCCATACCCCTGCCCCACCATTCGGCTATGTGTTTGGGTTGTGTCCATACCTCCCAAACTAATTGGCGTGGTGCATCGAACGTACGCTCAAGTGTCAGTATCCTGTTATCTGTTGACATAAAGTTGATTTAGTTAATGGTTTTGAGATATTGTTCCAATACATCCAATGTACCAGTGTACCCTTCGTGCATTGAATCTTTCAGTTGTACGAATGCCTGGTGTTCATCTGTAGTCGCATTAAATGGCACTACTTTTATAGTTAGTCTTGTTGTGTGCTCATCTACAGCTTCAAAGCCCATACTGGTCAGCATATTCATGGGCAAAGTTTCCATCATAGGTGGGTGTATCGCTGCTCCCTGTTCATTACAGAAAGTGGTCATCATGGTCAGTAATTTATTGGTCACTATCTCCCTGAATATCTGTTGTGCGTAATATTTACCATCGGGCATATGCATGCAATAGAATATCCTTCCGCCTGTATTCAGGTCAAATTCTATTATTTCGGTATCGCTCTCCTTCGGCCCCCAAAAGTGCATGATGTGTTCTTTCTGTGTATGCACTTCATATAGTAGCTGTATCGGTGCATTAAACTCACGGGATATTGTGAACACACCATCTGTATCTAAGAATGTGATGTAGTCTTCCATATTGTTCATATGTTGCGTAAGCCCGTTTTTAGCGCCACCCTCTGTTTTATGCTGCTTGTCTTCTGCACTTTCAAAAGTCATTAACATACTGATGCGTGTTGCACCTTCAATATCTTCAAAATTTACCACTACATGAAAGCCTTTTTCAACATCATCAACAGTACTGCCATGCATGTACTCAATTTTTTCATTTGGTATTACTTCCCTGTAACGCTGGTAGTTTGGCCAATCTTTACCGTCGGGGTCATGCATGGTATAATCACAAAAACCGCCTGTACCATGCTCCATAGCATGTATGGTGTTGGTAAAGCCATTTGGCCCCCACCACTTAGGCATGTGTTCCGGGTCGGTCCACATTTTAAATACCAATTCGCGTGGTGCATGTATTACCCGGCTAATAAATAGCTGGTTGTCTTGAATACTATTTTCTTTTGCCATTTTTTTTCTGTTTACTCTGTAATTGTTTAAGATATATTTCAAGGTTATCAAACCTGTCATTCCATATTTTATGTTGTTCCGTTACCCAGTCGCTCACTTCATTCAGCGATTCCAGCTTTGCCTCGCACACACGTTCCCTACCCTTTTGATTGATAACTACCATGCCACACTCCACGAGTATCTTCATGTGTTTGGATACTGCAGGCCTGCTTATTTCAAACCTCTCTGCCACTGTATTCAGGTTCATAGGTTCTTTAGCTATCATGGTTATGATATCCCTCCGTACAGGGTCGGCTATTGCCTGGAAAACATCTCTTCTCGTATACATTTAGTAACTATTTGGTTACAAATATATGCGTAACCATTTGATTACACAAATTTTCAAAAAAAATATTTATTCCATCACGCGGCAATCAAAACCATTGGAAATCAACAAACCGATTATCTGGTCCGGCTCTATCATTTCATGGTTAATACGCAGAACTTTATCGCAGTCTTCCAGGTCAAAGTTGATATTACTATTTGGCAGTAAGTTCAACAACAGACCGATAAGTTTATCAGCCTGTTGTTGTTCCGATACATTTGTCTTAAATACCTCGATCATATTGTATTGTATCGGCTCTACGATCAAGCTCCATTCAATTTGTGATAAAAGATGTAAGACCCGAATAAGAAACTTATTGGCAATAGCATAAATGACATACCGGGATTAACGCCATAAGAACCTGCCATAGACACGGTCGCTCCTACCAGGTCGTAGAACAATCCCGCGTAAGCCCATTCCTTCAGCCTGGGTAAGCCCGGAATAAGTATTGCGATACAACCCAGAATTTTTGCAACACCCAGGAAACGGGTAACGGTATCATTATAACCTAATGCGGTCATAAACTTATGCGCATCAGCGGTAACCAGAAGGTCAGGAACAGCAGAGAACAGCATAAAAGCTACGAACGGCAAGGTAAACACCCAGTAAAAGATCTTTAATTTTTTCATCGTGTTGTTTTATTAAGGTTGTTGACCATAATCATAACTGATCATCCATTGCACACCATACTTATCTACTACCATCCCAAAATATGAACCCCAGAAAGTCTTGTCCAGCGGCATATTTACCTTACCTCCTTCCAGCAATCCGTTATAGAATTTTTCTGTCTGCTCTTCACTATCTGTACTGATAGATATATTAAAACTATTGCCCCTTGTTGCTTCACCAAAGCCTGCAGGCATATCGCAGCCCATCAGCATACAGCCGTTACCAATAGGTAATGAGATATGAAGGATCTTTTCTGCTTCATCCTCACCAGCAGGTGATGGCACATCGCCGGGTATATCCTTGTTACGCATCACCATGTTGATGTCGCTGCCGAATACTTTACTGTAAAAATTGAATGCTTCTTCGCAATTGCCGTTGTAGGCTACGTGAGCGTTTAATGTTGCCATTGTTTTTATGTTTAAATGATTGATAAATTATTTTTAGTTATCCGCTGGTCCTGCAGGGTCCATGTATATTATCTCCCACATATGCCCGTCTGGGTCTGTAAAGCCCCTGCCATACATCCAGCCGTGATCCTGCGATGGCATAGGCGATGTGCCCCCTGCAGCCAATGCTTTGTTCAACACAATGTCTACCTCTTCCCTGCTTTCTGCCGATATTGCTAATATTGCTTCTGTATTTTTTGTCGCGTCGGCAATTTCCTTTTTCGTGAATGTTTTAAAGAACTCCTCTCGCAGCAGCATAACAAAGATGTTATCACTTACAACCATGCAAGCCGCCTTCTCATCTGTAAACTGCTCATTGAATGAAAAGCCCAGCGCACTATAGAATTTCATCGTTATATCAAGGTCCTTCACCGGCAGGTTCACATATATTTGTCTGTTCATTCTCTTCTTGTTTTTCTTTTGTATAATGTTGACATTGCAAACGTACTTTTTCCATTTCTAATTCATAGAGTGAAAATGCGCCAACTTCGGGGGCTTTTTACGACATGCATTTTATCTATATTTGAACCATGAAACACGTATCTATACTTATACCAAGAAAAGTCATTCTCGCCAGCATGGAAGGAACAAGGCAGATATTTGCGATGGCCAACAACTTTATGGCACAGCAGGGCGCACCTCCATTGTTTCACATACAACTGGTAGGGCTCGATAAGTCTACTCCTGCCGCAGGCGGGCTGTTCACCATCAATGCGGATGCTACCATCAGCGAGGTGAATAAGACCGACCTTGTTATCATTCCTGCTGTAGATGGCGACCTTGGAGAAGCTATAGATATCAACAAAGACTTTGCCCCATGGATAACCAAACAATACGCACAAGGCGCAGAGATAGCCAGCCTTTGCGTGGGCGCCTTCCTGCTGGCATCTACAGGTTTGGTAAATGGCAAGAGCTGCGCAACGCATTGGGTAGCACAAAACGAATTCAGGAAGATGTTCCCTGAAGTGAACCTCGTAACAGAGAAGATCATCACTGAAGATAGTGGCATCTACTCCAGCGGCGGAGCGTTCTCTTACCTCAACCTGATACTGCATATTGTAGAGAAGTTTGCCGGGCGCGAAATGGCACTGTCACTGGCAAAAGTGTTTGCGATAGAAATAGAGCGCGACAACCAGTCAAGGTTCATCATGTTCAACGGGCAAAAGGACCACGAAGATGACGACATCCGCGCCGCACAGGAATATATTGAAAAGAACTACACCGAGAAGCTGTCTGTCGACCAACTGGCCAGTACATTTGCACTGGGTCGCCGCAGCCTGGAGCGACGTTTCAAAAAAGCTACTGCCAATACAGTACAGGAATACATACAACGTGTAAAGATAGAAGCAGCCAAAAAGAACCTGGAAAGCAGCCGCAAAACGGTAAGCGAAGTTATGTACGAAGTAGGCTACAGCGATACCAAAGCATTCCGTACTACATTCAAAAAGATAACAGGGCTATCGCCTATTGAATACAAGAACAGGTATAATAAACTGGCGGAGGCTGTATAGTTATTGCAATAGTGATTGGATGACATCTTCATGTTCATCAAGCCATGCTTCGGCGCATTCAATTGTTATGTCTTCTATATTGTCCGCATTTACATCGGGCCAGTATATCTGCGCATAAAACAAGTCGTCTATATGCGTCCACGCATCATACAGCAAACTGAAATCAGACATCCTGTGAAACGATTCATCCGCTGCAAATGACAGGTTATGCAACGCAGACAGGTTAAGCTGTATATCCTTACCCGAACGTATTTGCAATGCATGGTACGCGGCATAAGCTATTATAGCATTTTCTTCTGAAGGTTCAGCTATGCCCAATTCGTTCAACGTCGTTTCCAGTAGTTTTTCTGTTTCGAAATAATCAGTTGGTTTGTCTGTACCAGCCAAAAGCAGTAGCCCCGGTGTCTCAAATCCCGCTTCCAGCATTTGTATAGCCCAGTCTACCGCATCATTATAGTTGAAAGCTTCTACAACCGGATGCCCAAGCATTTTATATGTCAGTTCAGGATATTGGCTCATGACACGGGTTTATTAACGTGGATATATGTTTTTCGATAGTAACGCAGCTCATGAATGATATTGGCTACCTTCTTCCACTCAAACAAGTGTATAAGCCACGTAGTGAAACGTAGCACGCCCTTAGGCTGCGTCAGCCCATTTGCCAGTTGCGCAATGGTCTTATCGCGGGTAGCTATGCATTCATCTACCTCATCACTTCCCTTTTTGCTATACAGCTCGTTGGCAAACATCCAGGCACCATCCCGCGCGTTATTGATGGTGAACTGCACCAGTATAGAGTTGTTGCCCGATGCATGAAAACCCAGGAAGGATAGTAACGGCGACATTTTAGTGATATCATTCATTACCCCGTAAGACAACGATGCCAGTATGGTGTTTATACCATTAAAGTCACTGAGCATCGTGTTCATTTCCTTATCCTGCAATGTCTCAACGGTAGCAATACCCAGGTCAAGGTTGATGTGTGCGTTGATACCCAGCAGCAGGTGTTGCAACAACAACTTGTTCCTGCTTTTCGTCGCATCAAAAGCTACCTGCCAACTGGCTGTTGGCCGCCCGCCGTCTTTCCATAAATGGTATGCCTCAATATACCTGTTGGCAAACAATACGTCCAGCCGTTCCATACGGGCACCATCCTCAAATTCGTTGTTGGCTATTCCATCCTTCACCCTACAGGTGACCTTATGGTACAATGCAGCGAAAAAGCCCGCACGGTTGCTCGTGCGGGTACAATCTTCCAGTATGCTTTCCAACTCGGTTATTACTTCGTCTATGGTTTGCGGTAACAGTTGTTTACTCGTTTTCATCGGCTACACGTTTTAGCGATTCAGCTACACCACCCTGTATCATTTTACCATAACCATCATCAGGCAAGTGCCTGGTATATTCTGCGGCAAGCTGGTAATTTGTTGTTGCGGCGGCTATGTCATGCAGCTTTTCATAACTCTTGCCTATATTCAGGTATAGCGAAGACAATGCTCCTTTTATACCGGGGTCTTCTATTTTAAGTGCATATAACAAAGAGAGGTCGTTCCATTTCAGTTCTTCCTGCGTATCGTCAAGATTGCGTGCCAGGTAGTGCGCCGCCGTGAACCGTTCAAAATAATCACCCGCAATATCCCATGCCTGCTGATAATACTCTCTCGCACGAGCCATATCGCCCGTACCTTCCGTTATTATACCTTCGGCACATAGTTGCACCACTCTGTTATCGGGGTCAAATATCATCTTTGTCTTACTTGGCCTTATTCAGTGCTTTGGCGCTTTGTTTCAGCGTATTGGTCACGGCCAGCGCCCAGTCACCATAGGTTTCCGTAGTGGTCTTTTGCGCGTCTATCACGCTCTTGTCTTTCTTGTTGATGAACACCGCCCACATATACGCTTTTTTGCTGCTCAGGTAGTTGAAACACTCGGCGATATACAACAAGCCATAACCTTCGCCGGTAATATCATATTCAGACACTATCTTTTTGATATCATCCTCTGTCATCTCGAACGGTTCTGTGCCCATATGCTCGTCATATTTGGCATCTTCGTTCCTTTTGGCAGACATCTTATTCTCTACCTTAAGGTCGTCTTTCCTGTACTTCTTTTTCCATGAGTCCATATCATCGCCACCAAAAGGATTATAGCTCCAGCGGTTCAGGCCTTTACGAACGGTCTTATCGCTCATATAAGCACCGAAGTTCAGAAAACGGGTTTGTGAATAGTCGATGCCATACCACGTAAGGCTCTCACTTTGTTTCACATCGGCCAGGGTTTGTGTTTTGCCCACAAAAGCAGCGCATGCCAGCACCGCGGCAAACAGGATCTTTTTAAACATAAGGGTTAAAATTTTAGTAGGGTAAATATAATAGAGAATGTGCTAAAATCAAGGTGATAGTTGTTTCGTAAGTTTCTATATGCAACAGGGAAGCAAGGATATCATACTGAACTACTATGTGTTCATTCAATAAAAAACTCCAGCAGTTCCTCACCTTTCTTGTTCAGCACACGCCTTACCTCTTCGCTTATTTCGTACATATAAGTAAATATGCCGTCGTCTTTTACACGCACATACCTGCCCGGCTTGTCCATCTCAACGGCATGTTGCGGATAGTATTTTTCAAAGTATGCTTTCACTTCTTCTTTTTCTTGCGGTATAGCATCCAGGTCTATCACCCGTTCTGTACTATCAAAAAGGTCACCCATATCAGGACCTTCTTTTGTTTTTGTATGACCCTTGCCTAATGTACGGTAGTGTGGCGCTTCAATACGCGTCAGGTAGCTGGCATGTGCAGGCAACGCTTTATTTACCTCCTGTACAAAATACACGGCAACAGCAACATTCTCCCACGGCTGAGATTGCTTCTCCAGGTGTGTGATAACGGCGAACAGGCTCAATGCGTCTGCATCTAAAAGATAGCTCAGCATCTCGTTGACAGATGCCGGAACAAAACCTATCTTTCTCCCCTGCCAGTGCAGGGCAATGGCGCAGGAATCATATGTGTTGCCCGGCTCGCGCACCAGTTCCAGCAGGTCACCTTCATTCATACGGTCCAGCAACTGCATACCATCATAGTGGCGGAAACCCGCAACAAAGCATTGCAACAGGTATATCTTTCTGAAGTCTTTGGTAAGTGATACCGGCAGCCTGCCTATAGCTATGGAAGCCAGCAAAGTGCTCAAAAATCCCGAACGGTTCATAATCTTTGTTTGAGGGTTATATTCAGTAAGATGAAATTATTAAAATCTGCGGTAAAAATACGTGTACCCGCTCTTTCCCACTGTTCGGCGTAGTCGCCTGACTACATAGCTTCGGCAGCAAGTCCCCCGACTTGCGTATTACCGCATCTCGTCTTCTTGTTCAGCGTAGTCCCCTGACTTGCGTAATACCACATCTCGCCCTCTGTTTACAACGCTACCCCGTCAAACAACATCCTGCAAATCCTTTTATCCTGCAAGTCCTGATTCAGACATCCCCCCTCAAAAAGTAAGTCACAATACCATTTTATTAATGACGGCTGCTGCGTGTATGTTCCCAATATTTGTGGTACAATATATCTGTAGTAGTTAAGGATATCTTGTACGCGGCTTCCGAAAAGCGGACAAAAGAGTAGGAACCACATAAAAGTATTATCAGTATGAAAAAGGTATTTTTGTTACTAATGATCTGTTTTACGACAGTTATCGGGCAGGCAAACGCTATTGGTTTATCTATCATCATCGCTAAAGGTATCCTCGAAATTGACCCTTACACGCATGCGTATTCTTGTGTCGGCCCTAAGCATATCTGCAATATCATGATTCGCATGGACTGGTCGCTGTCTTCTACCGCAGATGCCGGTTTATTACAAGCAGGCGAAGGCGGTGTTTTCAATAACAATGGCAGCCTCACCATCGCACTGCCTGCATCTACATTAACTGACCCCAACTGGAACCAGGTATTTGTCGGCAACTTCCTGTCACTGTCCGCCGACTACTATTTCACACCGCAAGAGCAAGCTGCATTAGGTGCAAATTGCCCGGCTATGATCCCTGCCGGCAACTATCCCTATGTTATTCAGAATAATGTAGTTGTAATTGCTATATAGCCATGAAGACAGCCCGATGCAGCTATGCACCGCTGCATCGGGCTCATTAAAAAGAACCTTCTTTTCCCACACCATGAATACAGGGCGCATACCTGCTCCGGGGCAAGTTCACAGCAAACAACTGTAAGCTTGCCCCGGGCTTTTTATCCTGTACAAACCTTACCGCCGTTTCCACAACCATACACGCACACAGAATACGATCATTATTTAATTTGCTAAAAAATATATAATTTGTATTTTTGTCATTATTTAATTGACAAGATTATCGGGTTCTGCAATGAGGAACCTGATGATCATATCACAAAGCCAACCATGAAAAATAAAACCCTTATCCTGATACACCGCAACATAATGATGATACTCCCGCCCCTGGAAAAGGGGCTTTTTATGAAATGTTAAGTACAGGAAAAACATGGCTTCACTTAACATTACTTAACAATTGCGCTGTAACTTATTCACAAACAACTACTTGCAAACGCCCGATATTGCCGTCAGTTAAACCCTCCAATACACTACTTAACAAAATAGCGGCAGTTTTCAGGTATCTGATTTCGATAGCTATCGGGACACAACAAAAGATGATTGGCTCCCCTCCTGTTTTTAGGAGGGGTGATTGGCGAACACCTCAAAGGAGTGTGAGCCAATCGGGGTGGTTAACTCGCGAACAACAAAACACCAGCCCGAACGACGTCCGGTCCGGCAGGCAACAAATCCTATTTACTCCCCGGAATAAGATCCCGCTGAAGCTGAGGGTAGGTCAGAGGGATTTATATCTACCCGAACCCGATACAAAACGATACAGAATGACACCATTTTACCTTTTAACTCTTTACTTTTAACCTGATATGCAGATAAAAGACATCATACAAGCTATTGAAACATTTGCCCCGCCCATCTACCAGGAAGGGTACGACAACAGCGGGCTGCAGATAGGCAACCCCAACGACGAGGCCAGAGGCGTGCTCATCAGCCTGGATGTGACCGAAGCTATCCTGGACGAGGCCATACAAAAGGGCATGAATATGGTGGTAGTGCACCACCCCCTCCTCTTCAGCGGGCTGAAACAGATAAGCGGCCGCAACTATATTGAACGTATTGTGCAGAAGGCTATAAAGAATGACATCAACATATACGCCTGCCATACCAACCTGGACAATGTGCGCCACGGCGTAAATGCCAAAATAGCCGAAAAGCTGGGTTTACAGAACACGGCGATACTCACCCCTATGGGTGAAAGCCTGTTGAAACTGTACACCTACGCCCCAAAAGATACGGCGGATAAGGTACGAGATGCCCTGTTTGCGGCAGGTGCGGGCGAGATAGGCAGGTATTACGAATGTAGTTTCAATACGCCCGGCACAGGCACTTTCCGTCCCGGCGAGGGTACTAATCCCGCTATCGGGCAGACGGGCGGACCAAGAGAAGTCGTGGAAGAGGTAAAAATAGAGGTGCTGGTAGACAAAGCCCGCCAGGGACAGGTGCTGAAAGCGCTCTTTGCCGTCCACCCTTACGAGGAGGTAGCCTACGAGCTGGTAACCCTCCGCAACCCCAACCAGGACCTGGGCGCAGGCATGGTAGGCGAGCTGGCAGAGCCGATAGACGAACAGGACTTCCTGGCACACATAAAGAAAAACATGCATACAGAAGTGATCCGGCATACTGCGTTGAAGGGCAAAAAAGTGCGCAAAGTGGCTATTTGCGGAGGTTCGGGCAGTTTTTTACTGAAGGATGCCATCCGCTCCGGGGCCGACTTTTTCATCACGGGCGACTATAAATACCACCAGTTCTTCGATGCGGACGGGCACCTGGTCATAGCCGACATCGGGCACTACGAGAGTGAACAATTTACCTCGGAAATATTCAGAGATATTATTAATAGAAAATTTCCTAATTTTGCCACTCTTTTATCAAGTTTATCAACAAATCCGGTAAATTATTATTATTAATATATGGCAAAAGTTAAAGAGTTTTCGGTCGAAGAAAAGCTGGTAGCAGTGCTTACTTTGCAAAAGATCGATTCAAAGATAGACGAGATCAAAACCCTGCAAGGTGAGTTGCCAATGGAGGTGAAAGACCTGGAGGATGAGATCGAAGGCCTGCAGACCCGTATCAACAACATAGATGCTGAAATAGAAAGCATCAACAGCTTTGTAAAGCAGAAAACAGAAGCTAAGAAAGAAGCCCAGGAGCTGATCAAGAAATATGAGAAGCAACAGGACAACGTGAAGAACAGCCGCGAGTTTGAAGCCATCAACAAAGAGCTGGAAATGCAGGAGCTGGAAGTGAAGCTGAACGACAAGCACATTAAAGATGCAGGTTACGAGATGCGCGACCGCAACGCAGCCAAAGAAAATACCCTGGGTAAAATACAGGATGTAGAAGACAGGCTGAAGGAAAAGAAAGCAGAACTGGAGAAGATCATAGCTGAGACTGATAAAGAAGAAAAAATGCTTGCAGAGAAATCTGAAGCTGCAAAAGAAAAAGTTGACCCACGCCTGCTGACAGCATACGAGCGTATCCGTGGCAGCTACCACAACGGGCTGGCTGTTGTGCCAGTAGTGCGCGACTCATGCGGTGGTTGCTTTAACGTCATCCCTCCTCAGCGCCAGTCAGAGATCCGCCAGCACAAGAAGATCATCGTGTGCGAACACTGCGGCCGTGTGCTGGTAGATGTAGATCTGCACGAAAAAGTGAAAATAGACGGCAAGTAATATTTTCTTAGAAATACTTTAACAGCACCGCCGTGGTTTTAACATAGCGGTGCTTTTTTATTCCGGTATCCATTACCTAATTTCATATACAGCATTTACAGCCCCGCATATGAAAAAGATACTTGCAGCGATATGCATTCTTGCCCCCGCAATATTGGCCTTTACCGGTACTTACGATAATGGTATTACAACCCTACCTGCCAATCCACAGCAACAGGGTGATGCGGAACAAGGGTATACCTACCTTACTACTGGTGACTTCCTAAAAAGTGGCCTGCCCTATGGCGCCTTTATTGCTACTAATGGCAAAGACAAAAACAACTACCTCCAGCGCGAAGGCAAGAATGCCACGCTGGCGCATGGATATAACATGGTAGAAAAGAACGGTATTGAGATGGTGATACCCACCTGTCTGCAATGCCATGCCGAAGAATTTGACGGACAACTGGTGATAGGGCTGGGCAATACTACGCTCGACTTCAGCAAAACATCGCACAGGGATGTAAAAACACGTATAAGCGTATTGAAGGCAATGGCACCCAAACAATATGAAGCGGCAGAACCTTTCCTTACAGCGTTTGCAGCTACCTATCCCTTATTGGAAACGGAAGTGCGTGGTATAAATCCTGCAGATGGCTTAGCGGCTGTCCTTGCGGCGCACAGGGACCCTAAAACACTGGAGTGGAATGATAGTACGATGCTTACACTGCCCAAAGCTATCATACCAACAGACGTACCCGCATGGTGGCTGATGAAAAAGAAGAATGCTATGTTCTATACAGGTTTTGGTCGTGGCGATTTTAGCAAATTTTTGATGTTATCTAATTTACTGACTGTAAAAGATACCGCTGAGGCACGTGAGGTGAGTAGCCATTTTAGCGATGTGCTGGCTTACATCAGGTCGTTGCAACCACCAGCCTATCCTAAAGACATTAACCAAAAGCTGGCAAAAAAAGGGTGGCATATATTTAACGACAACTGTAGTGGCTGTCACGGCACTTATGGAGATAATGGGGAGTATCCCAACCTGCTGGTCCCCACATCTATAGTCCAGACAGACTCAGTGCTATGCAATGCATTTATCGAGAACAAGCCATTCATTGACTGGTTCAACAATAGTTGGTTTGTACAAGGTGAGAACCCGGCACAACTTGTCCCGTTTAAAGGGTACATAGCGCCTCCGCTGGACGGTATATGGGTAACAGCCCCTTATATGCACAATGGCTCCGTACCCACTATTGAGGCTATGCTGAACAGCAGCAAACGCCCGGCTTACTGGAGCAGGGACTATAAAAACCCGGAATATGATTACGTATCAGTTGGATGGAAATACATAGCACATGATGGTCCTGATAAAAAGAAAGTGTATGATACTACATTGCCCGGCTACGGCAATTACGGGCACTACTTTGGCGATGGATTAAGCGATGAAGAGCGGAGTGCAGTGATAGAATACCTGAAGACATTATAACAAAGGGCGACATCAGTCGCCCTTTGTTATCTTATTCAATAATGTTTACTTAACGTTCTTGTCCAGCCAGTCGCCTACTATCTTCAGTACCTCGGGTTTGATGGTCTGTTCCAGCTCTGCATATTCCTGAACGGTACAGGTATTACATTCCTGGAAGAGATGGTTGACACCATGTATTTCTTTTGTTTCATATACTTTCGACTTGCTTTTGGCCAATGCTTTTTCATAGCCGGGCAGGTTCGACTTTGATATTACCTGCATATCCCTGTCACCATTCAATGCAAGTACTTTACAACGCAGCTGCTCCAATACAGGTTGCGGGTCGTAGTGCAGAAAATAGGTCATCCACTTATTCCATACTCCTTCTACAAATTTATCAATAAACACTTGTCGGGATGCACTATCATGAATACCTGTTGTCTGTAATACAACCTGAGAATCAGCCTGAGCCATCCAGTTATCGATGCTTACCTTCATTTTTTCTATCAGTTGTTCTTCTTTACTCGATACCAATACATCATTCACAAGAGCACTATACAGTTCTCCATAGCTATTTGCAGCCGCCTCACTCAGGCCCATGCTTGTCAGTACAGCAATATTCTGCTCTACCATTCCCTGCGATAGCTTTATGCCTGGGCCGGCCATACAGATAATGAAATCTATATCCTTATTATCCGCCGCTACCATCTGGGCTATCATTCCACCCTCACTGTGGCCATACAGACCAATCTTCTTTTTATCTACTTCTTTTCGTGTTTTCAGGTAGGTAATAGCATCCAGTACATCTTTTGCATAATCAGCTGATGTTGCGTTAACACGGCTACCGCCTGTGCGCCCGGTACCTCGGTCGTCAACTCTGAGCACCACATAACCACGCCTGGTCAGGTAGTCCGCAACAACAGCAAATGGTTTATGCTGAAAGATCTCTTCATCCCTGTTTTGTGCGCCCGAACCTGATATAAGTATCAATGCCGGATGTTGTTTATCATCTTTAGGTGTCGTAATAGTAGCTCCATACTCCATACTCTTGGTACTATTATAAAACAAAACATCTTCACTATTGTAAGGGAAAGGAGGCTTAGGTGTCTGCGGACGATTGAGCTGTACCCTGCCTTCCATTCTTTTCAGGCTCAGTGGCACTCCTAACCCATTCTGTGTCCACAGGCCTTCTATCTTATTTACATCTATTACCTTGCCTATATACTCTGCATTGATATTGGTCATGCTTACAATAAGCGTATCGTGGCTGAGTTTTGCCGATGTGCAAGGCATATCTTTGGCATTTTGCATAGGCACATCCAGCGTTGCCTTCAAATCATTATTTTCTCCGGATATATTGAACGCCACAACCAGGTCTTTCACGCCATTCAGCGTTCCATGCCAGCTTCCTTTCAGGTCTATCTGTGCAAAAATTGTATTGAAAGTTACAATGCCGGCCAGCAGCATGATGAGTTTTTTCATTTTTTCTATGCTTTGTTTTTTTGAGTAGTTCTGTAAAAGTTATAAGAATATCCCACTGTAATCACCAGTATTATCAGCACAATACCCGACATGAACATAGCGGCAATTTCAGTTTTATACACGAGGGAAACAAATGTTATCATCAATCCACCTGCAAAGAACAGTTTACCTGCCAACCTGTGCGTATGTTTCCAGTTGTCATCGTTATTCAATGTCCATGGTATGCGTACACCTACAAAACGGTTAGGCCTGATGCTGTACATAACATTGCCGATAAATATGAAGAACATTCCCGTGGCAGGCAGCACGATCTTATTGAACAACATACCATCAGGATTGATACCATTAATGATAATAGCCAATGAGATAATACTCATGAACAAAACCGCCACAAAAGCTATTGTATCGAACATAGGTGGCTTAACACCATGTGTTCTTTTCTTATCTAACTTATGCGCGTTCACTACTACTATATAGGCTACAAGTGTAATTACTGTAACAATAATTGTTTGTACCAGCAAACCGTTCCTGTCGCCCCAGCCATTGGCTTGTCCGGACGCACCAAAGTGCAAGGCTATGCGCGGAGGAAGTTCATTCCACACATAACCAAGATATGCCATCGGCACCAGCAATACTATCATTGCCAGTAGATGTCTAAGAGGATTTTTTGACTGCATGTGCTTTGAATTTTACGGTGTTCTCCGATTGAAATTGCAATACCCACTTTAGTATCTCGTCCACAACCGTGGTATTGAGGGAGTAGGTAATAAACTGGCCCGACTTGACGGAATTGATGAGACCGGCCTGCTTGAGTATATCCAGGTGGTGAGAGATGCTGGGCTTGGAGATATCGAAATGTTCCGCTATCTCGCCAGCCGTCATATCCCGCACCTTCAGTAGCTCCAGTATCTCTCTGCGCGTCTGGTCGTTCAGTGCTTTAAAGAGATTGTTCATACAATTACCATATTTAGTTATTTAGATAATTATCTAATTAGTCAAATATCTAAATACTTTCTTGAACCACCAAATTTTTAACAAAAAAGTTTTGGGAGGGGGGGGAGATTATTCTGAGTTGCAAACAGAGGATGCTGGGGAGGGCTTATTGATTCGGTGACGACACCGATCAATGGGGAAAACCTATAAAAACAGAATCGGGATTAACCCCATACCCTCTGCATAATCTACAGCACTGCTCCATGGGCTTGGGGCTGAAGATATACTACCCCATGCAATTTTACCTGATAAATAATCTTCTACTATAGCCTTATCAGCATATTATTATCGTAGAATACAAGAAATGAATATCTTTGTTAGTGAATACTAACTAACATGGATAGAAAAACCGAAATAATAGAAGCAGCTGCAAGGATAATAGGTAGTGATGGCGTACAGGCCTTTACTACCAAAAGGCTAGCTGCTATGATCGGTATTTCTGAAGCTGCACTATATAGGTACTACAGCGGCAAAGACGAAATCATCCATAAAGTTTTCGAGCATTTTGAAGGTTTGATTGGTCAAAAAATTGCATCTATAGTTGTTGCAGAAATAAATGAGAAAGAAAAAATAGAGACCATATTTGAGATACACAAACACATTTTCGAGGACTACCCCGAGCTGGTATTCCTTTTATTCTCCGAAGGTAGTTTTATAGACATTGCCGGACTCAGCCAAAAAATCAGCGAAATTCTGACCCGCAAATTTTCATTAATGGAATCCCTGATTCAGCAGGGACAAACAAACGGAACAATACGCAACGATATAGCAGCCTATGAGCTGGGCAAGGTGTTAATGGGCTATTTCCGCATGTACCTGCTACAGCTAAGGCTGGAAGGCAATATGAACAACCTGGATAAATACTGTAAAGACTTTTTTAAGACCATCAACAAGTTGATTTAAAAAATTTGCAAATAATTGTTAGTGAACACTTACCAACATAAAATATAATAATTAAACAAGTAGTAAATATGTCAAAAATCAAAACAGTTACGTATTGGCTGACTACAATAGTTATAGCAGCAGCATTTATTATAACAGGTATAGGCAATCTTGTACCGTTTCAACATATAGCAGCAGATATGGCGCACCTTGGGTATCCACCTTATTTTCAAATCATTCTTGGTATATGGAAGATACTGGCAGCCGTGGCCATATTACTACCTAAAGCAAAACGCCTGAAAGAATGGGCTTATGCCGGTATAATATTCGACCTGACAGGTGCTGCGTTTTCACGTTATAGCATGGGTGATGAAGCGGCAATGGTCATCATTCCACTCATGATAGCAAGCCTGGCAAGCGCTTCGTGGATGTTACGCCCGAAAGGCAGAAAGTTACAATCATTAACACCAATCAATAAATAACATGCTTCCAATAATAGTATTAGCCATACAATGTATTCTGAGCCTGATCATCTTTTTTGCACTGGCTAAATGGTACCTGATTCCGCGCATCACTCAAGACAATAAAATGAAGATGTTCGCATTTTTACTTATCATCAACATCTTTAGATATCTGCCCATGTCTTTATATATGCCGGGACAGGTTGCTACTGATTTTCCTGAAGACGTAAAAGCAGTAATCGTATATGGCGACCTGCTATCCTGCATACTGGCACTATCGACACTCTATATGCTTAGGATGCAATACAAAACTGCAACTGTTCTTGGATGGGTATTCTCTATCATTAGCATAACAGATATGATATTGGCACTATCAGTAGCTATGTATGAGAAAGTATACGAATTGCATCTGGGTGTAAATTACTTCACAGTAGTAGTATACGTTCCGCTATTGATGATAGTACAGGCTTTGATTCTAAAAATATTACTAAACAAAAACATACCTGATGCAGCTATTAAAACAAGGGGATAATGCACCTGTATTAATAACAAAAGACCTGTATGGTAAGGAATATAAAACAGGCAAAAACGACAACTGGACATTTTTATCTTTTCATCGCTTTTCGGCATGCCCGTTTTGCAATACCCGCACACATGAATTAAAGATGGCCTACCCAAAATTCAAGGAGCAGAACATAGAGATATACAGCATATGGCCGTCAACAGCAGAAAGCATGAAAGAGTATATTAATAATGATCAGGGCAGCTTTCCGCTGATACCGGATAAGCAGCAAATACTATTTGAAGCCTATGTTGTTACGCATCGCTCTGCAGTATCAGCACTGCGCCTTTTAGCAAAACCTTTGTTGATGACAAAGGCTATGAAAAACACCAAAAAGAATATGCGTATAGATGGTGTGGTAGATTTGCACCCGGCAAATTTTTTGGTTAATCCTGATGGAGTAATAGTGCTGGCACATTATGGCAAACACTATGCAGACCACCTACCGTTGCAAGAAATATTTGCAGCAAGAAATACATTTGCGTAAATCAATAAGTATTTAGGTAAAAACAAAAAAGGCGCTGAACAATCAGCGCCTTTTTTTATTAAAAGTTATATAGTCTTGATTAACCTTTTACAAAGCTCAGCGCCTTTTCTACCATATTCTTCGAACCGATGAATATAGGTACACGCTGGTGCAGTTCTGTAGGTTGTACATCCAGTATCCTTTCTTTACCTGTAGTAGCCACACCGCCTGCAGCTTCCATCAGGAAACCCATAGGGTTGCACTCGTATTGCAGGCGCAGTTTACCATTGGCGTTCTTCTTATCTGCCGGGTACATGAATATACCGCCTTTTATCAGCGTACGGTGCATATCTGCCACCATTGAGCCTATGTAACGATGTGAGAACGGGCGGCCTTCTGCCTTGTTATCCTCCATGCAGTAATCAAGGTATGCTTTCATGCCATCGTCATACTTGCAGGTATTGCCCTGGTTCACAGAATATATCTTACCGTCCTCTTTACATTTCATATCAGGATGAGACAGGCAAAACTCACCAATTGAAGGCTCCAGCGTAAAACCATTCACGCCAAACCTTGTAGCATATACCAGCATGGTACTGCTGCCATATATCACATAGCCCGCTGTCATCAGCTTGTTGCCCGGCTGCAGAAAATCTTCTTTAGTACATGGACCACCCAGCGGGCTTACACGCTTGTACACAGAAAATATAGTACCTATAGAAGCATTTACGTCGATATTAGAAGAACCATCCAGCGGGTCGAACAATACCACGTATTTTGAATTCATTGAAAATTCGTCGTCGAAAGCGATGAAATCATCATTCTCTTCAGAAGCAATACCCGCACAGTCAGCACTGTTGCGCAACACACTGATCAGTGCCTCGTCGGCAAACACGTCCAGCTTCATTTGTTCCTCACCCTGCACATTGGTAGCGCCATGCTGGCCCAGTATATCTACCAGTCCTGCCTTCAGCACTTGTTTATTGATGATCTTACAGGCCAGGCCTATATCCCTGAGTATGGCCGATAACTCGCCTGTTGCCTGGGGAAACCTTCTTGTTTCCTGGATAGTGAACTCGTCCAGGGGCATTAATCTTCTTTGCTGCTTCATATATAAATATTACAATGTGGCTGCAAAATTAAGAAACGCAGCCCGATAATCATTTACTTAAATTAATATACCTTACAGCGGCCAAAAGGTTTACTTTACAATATATAGAAGCTACCTTTGCGAAGCCAATAAACACAAGCGCGAGGGCGTGGTACAATATTTCAAAAATATCAATCGTCAGACCCAGGAGGTACAGGGGCCGGAAGGCGCCAACTGGATCAATGTGACGCCACCCTTCCAGGAGAATGAGATCAACAACCTCTCAGAGCACCTGCACATTCCACGCGACCTGCTGACGGATACACTGGATATAGAAGAACGTGCCCGTTATGAAGAAGAGGACGGCGTAAAGCTCATTATCCTGAAAACCCCGGTAGAGAATAAATCGCTGAACGAAAGTGACGCCGATTATGTGACCATACCCATATCTATTATCATTACCGAGCGCAACCAGGTAATTACGGTCAACTCGTTTGAGAACGTTGCCATACGCCGTTTTCTGAACACTTTTGCCAAGCGCCACCCTGAGCGCCCTAATATGATGGTGCTGAAGATATTCGAGAAGGTGGTCATGGACTTTATCGAAGTGCTGAAAGAGATCAACCACCGTCGTAACATACTGGAACAGAAACTGTATGACAGTAACCGTAACGAGGAACTGCTGTACCTGATGCGTGTGCAAAAGAGCCTGGTGTACTTTGTAACGGCGCTGCGCAGCAACGAGTTACTGCTGATGAAAATGGAGCGCACCAATTTTCTTAATTGCGACGAGGAAGAACGCGAATTGCTGAGTGACCTTGTCATCGAGTTCTCACAGGCGCATGAAATGGCGAATACATATACCAACATCCTCAACAGTACCATGGATGCCTTTGCCAGCATCATCAACAATAATATGAACCTGGTAATGAAACGCCTTACCAGTATCACGATACTTATATCATTACCTACGCTCATAGCTAGCTTTTATGGCATGAACGTGCCCATACCCTACCAGGAGGGGCATTTCAGCTTTTACATCCCGGTTATCCTATCGCTTATCGTATCCACTGTTATGACGTTGTATTTCAACAAAAAACGCTGGTTCTGATATGAGTAGCGGCAAACGTTTCAACATACGCGTGTATGGCATATGGATGCTCGAAGGCCGTGTACTGGTGAATGAAGAGACCATCCGGAATAAGAACTACATCAAATTTATTGGCGGCGGGCTGGAATATGGGGAGGGTGTCATTAACTGCCTGCACCGGGAGTGGAAAGAAGAGCTGAACCTGGATATAAAAGTGCTGGAACATTTTTACACTACCGAGTTCTTCCAGGAATCTTATTTCGACGAATCGCAGGTGATAAGTATCTACTACCTGGTAGAGCCCCTGCATCCTGACCCATATATCATCAATACCAACCCTCAGGAATATACACACTGGATAAAAGTAGAGGACATTACCCCAGATACTTTCAGTCTGCCGATAGACAAGGTTGTGGGCAAAAAGCTGCGCGAACGTTTCTTATAAAACATTGTTAAATACCTCTACTTGCCACTCAGTTAGCATGGTATTTGTTTTTATATCTGTAAAAAGACAATTATGAACAAACTACAATTACTGGCTACGGCTGCTTTGGTAGCAATATCAGCACAAGGTTTCGCGCAGGAAAAGACTGCCGTAAGGGCTTCTGAAATAGCAAGCCCTGCTCAAACAAAAGCGAACAGCAATATGGCAGACGCGGCCAAAGCCCAAACTGTTGCTGTTGAAAATTATGAGGCTATGGATAGAATGCAAAGGGATGAGCGCATGAGAAGCACCCTGCATACTGATACGAGGCCGGGGACTGCGCCTGCTAATATAACAATGGCTGCAACACAACCTCAAACAGCTGTAAGCTATAGTATAAGTAAATAAGTATTTAAAGACTTTGGTAGAGGTATAGTACCTCTACCAAAGTAAAATTGACTATTGTATTGAATAATTATTGTTTCAATTAACCGATATTTGTGCTTCAATCAATAAAGTATGATTCGGAGTTACAACCTGCTGTTTTTAGTATTATCTGCTGCTATCTTATCTACAGGATGCGCAAGTATGATCGTTGCAGAAGATAATACCCCAACTGGCAGCAATACTAATTTTCCGGCTTCTTCCACTTCACCACAAAGCAATAATACCCAGCCACCCACCAACATGTCAATCGACGTAAAAAGTTCGAATGTAAAAGACGTATCACCTTCTAATGAGAAAGTGATATTAGAGTAACTATCAACAGGCGCAATTCCTGTTATCCCTTCATACTTACATAATTCTCAATAGGCAGGCGTTTGGCAATACTACGCGCCAGTGTCATTTCATCTGCATACTCCAGCTCACCACCAAAGGCTATGCCACGTGCGATCGTGGTAATATTCACCGGCAGATCCTTCATCTGGCGGGCTATGTAATATACTGTCGTATCACCCTCAATAGTAGGGCTCAAAGCCATGATCAGCTCTTCCACACCATTTTTCTCCACCCGCTCGTGCAACGATACAATATTCAGTTGTTCGGGGCCGATACCATCCAGCGGGGAAAGGATACCGCCCAGCAGGTGGTACAGCCCGTTATATTGTTGGGTACTCTCTATGGCTATCACGTCACGGATGCTCTCTACAACACATACCTGTGTATGGTTACGGCCTTTATTAGCACATATCTCGCACAGCTCACTATCAGATACATTGTGGCAGGATTTACAGAACTTGATCTCGTGCCGCATACGCGATATGGCTTCCGTAAAAGCGTCTACCTCTTCGGTCTCTTTTTTCAGTAAATGCAGCACCATGCGCAGGGCGGTTTTTTTGCCTATGCCCGGCAGTTTGGCAAATTCATTTACTGCGTCCTCTATCAGCTTCGAAGAAAAAACCATGTTGCTAAGTTACATGTAGTACACAAAAAAGCCCTGTAAAATTTACAGGGCTTTTAGAAATTATGTTATTCAATATTATTGAATGGTCAGTTTACCTGTTGTCAGGTCGCTGCCCACATACAACTGGTAAACATATATACCGCTGCGCAGTTTGTCTGTATCAACACGGAAATTGTGCTGTCCGGCATTCATTGTGCCTTTGTCAACATTCAGAACAGTACGGCCTGTAACGTCTAACACAACCAATTTAACAGTAGCAGGAGAATTGTTTTCGAAAGCAACCTGGGTATAGTATGAAGCAGGGTTAGGGAATACCTTAACACTGTTTGCACCAACACCCTGGATATCTTCTATACCAACTGTTTTTTTCCACAGGAAAGTAGCGCAAGCCCTGTTGTTAGAAGTGCTGATCGGAGTCATATTAGGGTCTGCGATGGTATCACCCTGGGGTCCTCTTGGAAATGCGAAGAAGCAGAAAGTCCTTTGAGAGTCAGCAGCACCGGTATAATTGCTTGGAGTAAGGCCCGTAAATGTAATATGTAAAGTATCTCCTGTTTTCAAAGGCTTATGGTACCTTAACCAAGTAGTACCGCTCTGGCCACCAATAGACAGGTTTACCAGGCTGTTTTGTATAGCCATATACCATAAAATACTGTCTCCGGTGTATTTTATAGAATCTGGACCTAGGTTCGTAACAATTGCATCTACGTTGAAAGAGCCGCCGGCTGTCAGGATAGTAGAAGAGGTCGGGCTAGCCAGAGTAACCTTTATGTCAGATGTTCTCTGAGCAAAGGAGTTTGCTGCAAATGCAACAAATAAGATCATTAATAAGTAAATACGCTTCATATTTAAGTTTTTAGAGTGAAGGGCTAAAGATAGTTAAAAAACAGACTATTTTAATTTCTCATTAAGGTTTATTAAGGGAATCTTCCGGGAAACACCCGTTTGTTTAGCTTCTAGTTAAGATTGTGACAATTAAATTTCATTTAGATGACAGATCATTAGCTCAGGAGGCAATAAACGCTTACAAATAGTTGACATTCTTATACTTAAACCCTGATCCATAATAGTAACAAAACCGATATTAAGATATTTTACTTTGAAAAATGTAGAAATTTACGTACATTTGTTATATAAAAATTAAAATATATCGCAGTGAGTACCGATCATACTAATACATTAAACATATGTTATATAACTGGTTGTATCTCTTCAATTAGCTGGTCAGTTCAATCACTGTTGTTACAGGAGAAATACCATCAATTACTTAACAACCGAACACAGCGAACTCGTTAAGGCCGAAAACAATCATCAATTACTTAACAACTGAGCTTGCGAACTCGTTAAGGCCGAAAACAATCATCAATTACTTAACAACACTTAACAACTTAAATCACAAACAGATGAATATCAGTCACTTAATAAAAACAAATACTAACTTCCGGTTAAATAAAATGCTTAACATTTTAAGAAAAAACGGCCCGTTACTTAACAAATACGGCCATTATAGCACATTCCCCCATTACCAAATTAAAGTAACACACCATTACCCTCCTCCGTCTACATCAGTTTGTCAGCTACATATCATAAAAACCGCATTCGTATATCATTTTCGTAAACTTTGGGCTATTATTTTATCTTTGCTCACTTATAATAAATAACTACTGCTAAGCAATGAGACTATTATTGACCGCTTTGTGTGGCATCGTACTAATGGGGATGTACAGTTGTAAAGAAGATTTTACGGTTGCTGCACCCTACAGGAATATCACCATCGTTTCGGGTATTTTAGACAGGGCCGACTCTGTGCACTATATCCGCATACAAAAAGCCTTTATGGATGAGAATGGCAGTGCCATAGACATGTCAAAAGTGCCGGACAGCAGTTTCTACCCCCAGGCCGACCTGGTAGTGACTCTGAATGAGTGGGACAGTGCACGTACCAAAATAACCGGCAGCGTAGTGCTGAACCGCGTAGATATGAACCAGGAAGGAGCGAATTATGTAAAAGAGCCAGCAATCAGCGAACAGCAGTTCTTTACCATGCCAAACTACGCGTACAAGTTTGAAAATAAAGATCTTCCGTTGAACCCAAGGCGCTGGTACCAGATGATCATCAACAACAAAAAGACAGGGCTTATAGACTCGTCTGACCTGGTAGGCATCGTCAACAGCGACTCCAACCGCTACCTGGATGGCTTTTATATACAGGATTTCACCCTGGCGGTGTATAAAGTAGCCTTTACCAGAACCACTACTACATCGCGCTACCGCCTGTTTACCTTCATGCCCCGCAATGGCAGGATGGTAGAAGGATATATCCGCTTCAATTATGTAGATAAAGACATCACAACAGGCGCCAAAACACGCAGGTATGTAGACTATAAATTTGATGAGGAACTGGCTGTAACCAAAGCAGGTTCCAGCTTCGAGCTGAGCACTCTGAATTCTGATATTTATGGTTTCCTGTACTCGTCCATCGGGCCGGCACCGGAAAATATCGAGCGATATATGGACAGTTGCGACCTGTTTATTTATGCTGCCAGCCCTGAAATATATTATTACAAGACCATCAACCTGGGTCAGGCCGGCGGCCTGACAGGGGATAATATCCAACCCAACTACACCAATTTCAAGGGCAGTAATGTATTGGGTGTGCTGGGATCAAGGGGTGTTAGAACTTATTACAACGCTGCTATTGAGAAAGTTACGCTGGATTCGCTGATGATCAACCCAACTACAGAATCGCTGCGTATACGTGGTGTGTCAGAGGATTGACAATATTACATTTAAACTTCATTCATAATGCCTTAATGTACCAACATTAGGGCATTTTTGTTTCAGATTGACAGTATGGCTGACATTATTACCGAAGATTGGCAAATGGCATGTGTATTGACATATAGACAGTACAGCGAAAGCTGAATTACTAATTACAACAACAAGGAAAATATATTATGGGAAAAATTATTGGAATAGATCTGGGTACAACCAACTCATGCGTTGCAGTAATGGAAGGAAATGAGCCGGTAGTTATAGCAAATGACGAAGGCCGCCGTACTACCCCTTCGGTAGTAGCTTTTTTAAAGAACGGAGAGCGTAAAGTGGGCGACCCCGCTAAGCGCCAGGCCATTACCAACCCGCACAACACCATCATGTCCATCAAGCGTTTCATGGGACGTATGTACAATGAAATAGGCGATGAAATGGAACACTCAGCTTATAAAGTGGTGAAAGGTGACAACAACACCCCTCGTGTGGATATTGATGGCCGCATGTACACCCCGCAGGAAATATCGGCAATGATCCTGCAAAAGATGAAGAAAACAGCCGAAGAGTTCCTGGGACAGGATGTAACCGAAGCGGTAGTAACCGTACCTGCCTACTTTAACGATGCTCAGCGCCAGGCTACCAAAGAAGCCGGTGAGATAGCAGGACTGACAGTACGCCGTATTATCAACGAGCCTACAGCTGCGGCGCTGGCTTACGGACTGGACAAACAACATAAAGACAGCAAGATAGTTGTATTCGACCTGGGTGGCGGTACGTTTGACGTATCAGTACTCGAACTGGGCGATGGTATATTCGAAGTAAAATCAACCAACGGTGATACGCACCTGGGGGGTGATGACTTTGATAAAGTGATCATGGACTGGCTGGCAGACGAGTTTAAGGCTGACGAAGCTATAGACCTGCGCAAAGACCCTATGGCATGGCAGCGCCTGAAAGAAAGTGCTGAAAAAGCCAAGATAGAGCTGTCTTCTTCTCAGGAAACAGAGATCAACCTGCCATATATTACAGCTGTTGACGGGGTGCCTAAACACCTGGTACGCAAACTGAGCCGCTCTAAATTCGAGTCGCTGGCAGACAGCCTGGTACAGCGTACACTGGAGCCATGCCAGAAAGCATTGAAAGATGCCGGCATGAATCCTTCTGACATTGACGAAGTGATACTGGTAGGTGGTTCTACACGTATCCCTAAAATACAGGAAGTAGTAGAAAAATTCTTTGGCAAAAAGCCGAACAAGAGCGTAAACCCTGACGAAGTAGTAGCAATAGGTGCCGCGATACAGGGTGGTGTACTGACAGGTGATGTAAAAGACGTACTGCTGCTGGACGTTACACCGCTTTCTCTGGGTATCGAAACTATGGGTGGCGTGATGACCAAACTGATAGAGGCCAACACAACCATACCTACCAAGAAGAGCGAAACATTCTCTACCGCTGCTGATAATCAGCCAAGTGTTGAGATCAACGTTCTGCAAGGTGAACGCCCGATGTCGAAAGACAACAAATCGCTGGGACGCTTCATACTGGACGGCATACCACCGGCACCACGCGGCGTACCCCAGGTTGAAGTAACCTTCGACATTGATGCGAACGGTATATTGAATGTAAGTGCGAAAGATAAAGGCACCGGCAAACAACAGAACATACGCATCGAAGCAGGTAGCGGTCTGAGCAAAGAAGAGATAGAAAAAATGAAGAACGAGGCCAAAGCAAACGAAGAAGCGGACAAGAAAGTACGCGAGCGCGTTGAGAAAATGAACATGGCAGACGGCCTGGTATTCCAGTCAGAAAAACAACTGAAAGAGTATGGCGACAAACTGCCTGCCGATCAGAAATCTACTATCGAAGCGGCTGTAGCCAAGCTGAAAGAAGCACACAAAGCTGAAGATATGGACAACATTGACAAGGCAATGGAAGAGCTGAACAATGCATGGCAGGCTGCCAGCCAGCACATGTACAACGATCAGGGTGCAGGCCAGCAGGGACAACCCCAGCCTGAAGGAAATGCAGGTGGCGCTGATGATGTTTCGGACGTAGAGTTTGAAGAAGTAAAAGAAGACGGTAAGTAATACTTACCCGGTCTAATAAATAAAAATGCCGCCTGATAGGCGGCATTTTTATTTATTAGACAAATAGAATATGAAATATGTAAATTTACTTGCTTGTAGACATCATAATAGCTACGTATGCGTAATAAATTTACCCACTTAAAAACATATCAATACAAACGGATCGTAGATGCAAAGCTCTTCATCGATGATAACTTTATCGATACGATAGATATAAATAGTATAGCGCTGAAAGCAAGTTTCTCAAAATTTCATTTCTTACGTCTATTCAAAAAAGTCTACGGAAGTTCTCCTCATCAATATATCATCAATAAGCGTATCGGACATGCAAAACTTGAATTGAAAAGAACAAATAAATCCGTCTCAGAAATATGTCTACATACCGGATTTGATAGCCCGGCGTCCTTTTCTCATCTTTTCAAGAAAATGACCACAGTATCTCCAACTGAGTATCGCAGGATCATAAGAGCGAATGAACAAATACTCAAAATAAAACCACTCAGCGGGGTTCCGGGGTGCTTTCAGTTGATATAGCAAAATATAAAAAAGCAATTTTTGACAAGACCGTTTTTACTTTCGATGCTAAGTTTGTTGAAAACATAACCATATGATCAGCAAATTAACACATACGTTCATTTATGTCTCAGACCAGGATGAGTCTGTAACGTTTTACACCGAAATATTAGGTTTTGAATTGAAAGCAAATATACCCCTGGGCCCGGATAAGAAATGGGTTACAGTATCACCACCTGCCAATAAGGATTTAGAGATCGTTTTAATGAAAGCATCAGAAGGACCATTCTATACACGTGAAATGGCGGAAGAAATCAATCAAATGGTATCAAATGGTACACTTGGATGGTGCGTTTTCGAATGCAAGGATATTTATGCCACTTATGAGGAACTAAAAAGGAAAGGTGTAATATTTAAGGCTCCGCCTATGGAAACGCCTTCAGGCGTTTCAGCCAGTTTCAAGGATAATTCAGGCAATTGGTTTAGTCTTAACCAATCTGCGTGATAGCTAACATATTGCCCATTCTATAAAGCGAAAGAACTTACTTTTCAGTAACTTTCGGCAACAGCTGGAAAGATATGGGTAACAAGATCAGTAAAATAGGCATCATGACATCGGGAGGTGATAGCCCGGGCATGAACGCAGCCGTCCGTGCAGCCGTACGAACAGCCATCTATAATAATATTGAGGTGTACGGTATTTACCGAGGATACCAGGGCATGATAGAGGGAGATATCTTCCACATGCAGACAACTGATGTGTCAGACATTATTCAACGTGGAGGTACGATACTGAAGACTGCACGTAGCAAAGAGTTCATGACCGATGCAGGCATGCAAAAGGCATATGAACAATTACAGCAACACGGCATTGAAGCATTGGTAATGATAGGCGGCGATGGTACATTCAGGGGTGCTGTGAACTTTTTCAAAAAGTACACTATTCCCGCAATAGGCATGCCGGGTACCATTGACAAAGACCTGGCCGGAACTGACTTTACCATTGGTTTTGATACAGCTGTTAATACCGCAGTAGATGCGATAGACAAAATAAGAGATACCGCCGAGGCACACGACCGTCTGTTTATAGTAGAGGTGATGGGGCGAGATGCCGGGTATATTGCTTTGCACAGTGGTATTGCCTGCGGAGCTGAGGATATACTGATACCGGAGACCATTACCAATATAGAAGATGTACTGAACAGAATAGACCATGACGAACGCAGAAAAAAAACAGTGCATATACTGGTAGTGGCTGAAGGTGACGACTTTGGCGGTGCTGAAGATGTGAAGAGAAAAGTGCTTGAGCGTTTCCCGAACAAAGATGTACGCGCTACCATACTCGGGCATATACAACGTGGCGGCAGTCCCACATGCGCCGACAGGATACTTGCCAGCAGACTGGGCTATGCATCTGTAAATGCATTGATAGAAGGCAAAACACAAATGATGGCGGGCATCATCAACGGACAGGTGGTTTTCACGCCGTTTGAAGAGGTAGTGAAACAAAACGCTATTGTAAGCGATGATATGCTGGACATGATAAGGGTACTTTCTACATGAGAAACAAAATAAACTTACCGCTGCTGCTACTCATATTCGTATTGGGCAGTTGCGAGGCAAAGGACAATAAAAAATCTTATACAGTTGCATTCTATAATGTTGAGAACCTTTTTGATACTGTAGATGACCCTGCAACCAATGATGACGAATTTACCCCCAAGGGAGCATACCGTTATACTGAGAAGGTATATAAACAGAAGATACACAATATAGCCACAGTAATAGGTAAACTGGATGCTGCTATAATAGGGCTGGCAGAAGTAGAGAACAGCACTGTGCTGAATGAGCTCATTCAGCAACCCGAGTTGCAAAAACGTCATTACAAATACGCATGGTTCAACAGCCAAGACCCCAGGGGTATTGACGTAGCCCTACTGTACGATACCGATATCTTCAGCCTGGTAAGATCGTACACGATACCTGTAAAAATGAAAGGCCTGCACACTCGTGACGTACTGTATGTATGTGGTGTATTGCAAGACGACACAATACACATATTGGTCAATCACTGGCCCTCAAGAAGGGAAGGCGTTCGGGAATCAGAGCCCAAACGTATTGCCGTGGCAAAAGTGAATAAAAAAGTGGTTGACTCATTGCTGGGCAGAAATAGTCAAAGCAATATCATTATCATGGGAGATATGAATGACAACCCGGACAACAACAGCATTGCACAGGTATTGGGGGCAAGCTCTAAAGGAAAGCTGAATAACCCGTGGCTATCAGGCTTTCAATCAGGCAAAGGCACCTCCGTATATCAAAAACAATGGGATCATTTTGACCAGATAATTATTTCACGTTCATTAAGCGGAAATAAAGGCCTGCATATGGAGTCAGCAAAAATATTCGATGCAGATTTTATCAGGAATACAAAATTTGAAGACGCTTACCCATTACGTTCTTTCAAAGGATATAACTGGGTCAATGGCTACAGCGACCATTTGCCGATATATATCAGGTTAATAAAATAACTGTTAGCTGAACAGGAATGCAATATCTTCCTGTGTTAGTTTCTTAAGCATGGCATTATCTTCAGACACCAGGTCGCTGGCAAGAGCACGCTTGCGCTCCTGTAGTATCAACATTTTTTCTTCAATAGTGTCTTTACAGATCAACCTGTAGGCAAAAATATTTTTTGTCTGCCCTATACGGTGCGTACGGTCAATGGCTTGCTGTTCTACCGCGGGATTCCACCATGGGTCTACTATATACACATAATCTGCCGCGGTAAGGTTAAGACCTATACCACCGGCCTTTAGCGATATGAGGAACACCCTGCAAGACTCATCGTTCTGGAAACGTTGTATCTCCCGCTCTCTTTCCGTAGCGCCTGTGCTACCATCAAAGTAGGCATATGGTATTTTTTCTTTTTCCAGCTTCTGCCTGATCAGCCCTAACATACCCAGGAACTGCGAGAATATCAGCACCTTGTGGTTACCGGTGTTTTCCGTTATCTCTCTTGACAACTCATCCAGTTTCACGGAGTGGTTCTCATACCGTTCATCTTCATTAAGTATTGCCGGCGAATCGCAAATCTGGCGTAGCTTGGTAAGGCCCTGTAATATGTGCATCTGCGACTTCTGCATACCTTGCTGTTCTATCATACCCAGTATCTGCGACTGGTAGGCACTCCTGAAATGTTCGTACACTTTGCGTTGCTCTTTCTCCATTTCGCAATACAACAGTGTCTCTGTTTTTTCAGGCAGGTCTTTGGCCACCTGTTCTTTAGTGCGGCGCAACAGGAATGGGTAGGTCAGTTTCTTCAATTGGTCTACTATCTCGCGTTCCTGGAATTTATCTATAGGTGTAGCAAACTCGTTCATGAAAAACTCCCTGCTACCCAGTATACCGGGGTTCAGGAAGTTGAGCTGTGCGTAAAGGTCAAATGTGTTATTCTGCACGGGTGTACCGCTGAGTGCCAACCTGTTTTTTGTGTTCAGTAACAAAGAGGCCTTGGCCACCTGCGATTGCGGATTTTTGATAGACTGCGATTCATCCAGCAGTGCATAATCAAAAGGCATTTCTTTCAGCATCCTGATATCACTACGCATAGTACCGTAGGTAGTAATAATGATATCAAAATCAACAAACTCCTCAGGGTTAAGCGTGCGCTTGGGTCCGTGGTGTATCTTGTAAGTAATATTCGGTGTAAATTTTTGTATCTCTTTCTCCCAGTTGTATATCAGCGTGGTAGGACAAACGACCAGGAACTTAGCCCCTGCATGTTTCTCCTTGTAGTGTAAAAAGAAAGCCAAAGCCTGCACGGTTTTACCAAGACCCATATCATCTGCCAAAATACCGCCCCAGCCTGCTTCGTTGAGAAACACCAGCCATTGGAAACCAGCCAACTGGTAGGGTCTCAGTGATGCCTTCAGCGATGCCGGCGGTTTCATATCACTGAAGTTATTATCAATAATGTGCGACAACTTTTCTTTCTTCTGCTCCAGCTCTTCTACCATGGCATCTTCGTCCAGGTCTTCCAGCATCTCGTCCAGCACACTGAAGTGGAATTTCTTCAACCTTAATTTGCCCCCCTTCTCCTCACCCATTTTTATAAGGAGCGCATATTTCTGCAACCACTCTTCAGGCAATAACCCTATTGAGCCATCACCCAGCTTGATGAAATTCTGTTTTTGTTTAATGGCGCGTTTCACATCTGTGATACCTACTGCCTGATCGCCAAAAACGAGCTCTACTGTCGTATCGAACCAGTCTATGCCGCTGCCTACTGTAATGCGTGTTTTTGGTTTATTGGTATTGATGCGCAGGTTCTTCAGCTGTTCAAAACCAAACAACTCCACGTTCCAATCCTTCATTTCTTCTACAAAACGGAAGAACCAGTTTTGTGCCAGTACTGATGTAGCAATGATATAAAAGAAGTTTTCTCTCATATTCTGCTGCATATCCGTATGCAGGTTACGCAGCATATGAATAAAGTTCTGCTCGTCGTCCTCGTTGCGCTGTATCACTTTTACGATACCATCTTTCGGCTCTATCACATCGCCAAAGAACCCCCATTCTATTTCCACACCTGCGTACACAAAGGCGGGTTTCAATACCAGCATTTGTTCTCGTTCACGCAGATACAGCCTGTACTCCGGTTTTACTTTATCCAGCCTTTCTATTATCTCCTCGTCAAACACCACATGCACCAGTTGGCTCCACTTCATCAGTTTCTCCGACAAGAAATTATTCCACTCATCTGCAGCTACAGTGATCCTGCCATCCGGCATGAAATCATCCATAAGCGCCACCTCTGCCTGGCTGGAGAGTGCATATATCCTGAAATCATGTTCTGCCAATGCATTGTTCAGCAGCTTCACCTCGTTAAAGGGAATGTATGTATCCTCCACATTCCACGATAACTCCACTTCATAATTATCGTTTTTCTTTACAACACTCAACTGCGGGTGTATCTTTTTGCCGGTAAACTCTATCGCTTCTATTGTTTTAGAAGACAATCCACCCGCACCACGATTGATAAAACAAAGGTGATGACCGGAATAACGGTCCAGTAGCTTCTGATATTTAGGCAACAGGTACTCCCATACCTGTTCTTTTACTTCCTCGTTAGGTACATCTTTCAGCACCTGGTGATAGTCGTCATACAGGTCGCCGAAGGGCAGGTTCTTTTTCAGGTATTTCATTACCTCTATAGGATGAAACTTCCTGGTGGCAGGAATCAGCTCACGTTCATCATGCCTGTATTTGTGCGCATTGATATATTGCTGCAATTCCAGTACTTCAATACCATTAATAAACCCCTTGTTCTCACTTTCTTCATCGGTTACACCACTCACCAGGGCTACATTCACAAACGGATACCAATTAGCACTTGTATCCAGCACAATGCCCAGACGTGCCTGTGCGGGTTTCTCGGGCGCCTCCATCTCTGCTAATACAGGCTCTTGTTTTTGCTGTGCCACTACTTTAGGTTCTGTAGATGGTGCTGATATTTTTTTGATACTCTTATCCAATACCCTGAGAAAAGGCTTACCATTCTCATAAGTAAACTCAAATTTACCGGCCAGGTCATCGTCAAGGCTATATCCATATAAACTCAACAGTTTGTTCTTCTGTATATCCCAATCCTGCATCGACTGGAAATACTGGTGACCATATGCTTTTAGTATCTGTAGCAGCAATGTGGCCTTGTGCAGGCACACCGGGTAGTCCTTTTCATCGCAACCACAGGAAGTATCAAAGTATTTTTCTTCGTTACGCCTGATTATGACTTTATATGTATGGTCGCCATCCGGCACCTCTGCTTCTACGCTATCACTTTTTTTCTCGGTGATGATCGCAGCGGTTTTATTGGCCATCTCCTGCGCATGTTCCATTATCTCACTGCCGGTAAATACGCGTATCATCTGCATGTTTACCTGGCGCATACGTATTACGGTATGCTTCTGGTCATATTTGATATCGGTATTCTCAAAGAAACCACTTTGCAACAGGTCATTGAGTTGAAACAGCGCAGCTACTTCATGCCGGCATATCTCGCCCAGATTGTATGGGCACTGGCATCTGACGGAGAGGTGATCGGTCTCCATGTATTTATTAATGGTAACCGTATAGTAGTTCTGGTATACATCATTACGCACCCTGAAACGCACCTGCTCCAGCAGGTGGTCCACATCCAGCATCTGTACACCCGAGGTAAAGAATATCTTCTTACCTCTGCGTATTACTTCTTCTGTTCCGTGATTATATATGTGTCTTAATAGTGGTGGTAATGACATTAAGGGACTACTGTTTTGAAAAAAGCAACATCAAAAGTACAAAAAAAGCACCGTATAACGGTGCTTCATATTAATTAAATGTCTGTTAATCGGTTATAGAAAAAGATTGAATATGAAATATATTATTGCAGCCATGAGTCCGCTTACAGGTATGGTCAGTATCCAGGCCCAAAGCAGGTTGATAGTTACGCCCCAACGAACAGCAGATAAACGTTTGGTGGCACCTACCCCGATAATAGCGCCGGTAATGGTGTGAGTGGTACTTACAGGTATCTTCAGATTCTCTGTCAGGAATAGTGTTATGGCACCAGCGGTCTCAGCGGCAACCCCTTCAAACGGTGTTACTTTAGTGATACGTGTACCCATGGTCTTGATGATCTTCCAACCGCCGCTGAGCGTGCCCAGAGATATGGCTGTGTAGCAAGCTAATGGCACCCAAACAGGCATCTGGTCAAACGATTCAATAGTACCGCCTGCTATTAATGCGGCAGTAATAATACCCATAACTTTCTGTGCATCGTTACCACCATGGCCTATACTGAAGATAGCAGAAGACACCAACTGCATTCTCTTGAACCACCGTTGTGAGCTGGCCACGTTCAGGCTGCTGAGGAACAGTGTAAAAACACTCATAACAAATAATACAAATGCCATGAGTATCCATTTGAAGTTATGCCCGTAGAACATGACCCACCACATCCGGCTACTATAGCCGGTATCGAAAGTTGATTGCAGGGTCACTTCTTCATTATTTCGGATAACATGAACCGTTATTTGCTCCCCATTATGATAATTATCAAATGCATTGCCGAGTTTCTTAGGGTTATTTACCGGAATATCGCCAATAGCAGTAATGACATCACCTTTCTTTATTTTTATGAGGTTAGCCGGAGATTTATGTCCAACATCTTTTATTGCTACGCCATGGTCCACCACTTTTTCTTTATCCGCTTTCAATCCCATCAATTCGTATGTATTAGTAGTGAGTACGTTTGACAGAACGAATATCATCGTGATGATCACTCCTATTGACACCAACTTGGGTAAGATGCTTTTTCGGAAGGCATTAATAAACCATAAGGATATAATGAACGCCATGATCATACCTACCAGAGGTGCCAACACAATAAAGCTCACGGTTTTGATAACAGGTTCAGGGTTGATAGAGTTGAAGCCGGCGTGTGCTATCGCTGCACCTGCAAAACCACCTATCAAAGTATGTGACGAGCTGGATGGAATACCGTACCACCATGTCAGCAGGTTCCAGAATATGGCAGCAACCAGGCCTGATATAATAACGGGCAAGGTGATAAAATCAGCTTTTACCGTTTTGGCAATAGTATCTGCAACGCCATGGTCTTTAAAAATAAAAAAGGCAACAAAGTTGAAAAAAGCAGCCCATACCACAGCCTGGAATGGGGTCAGTACTTTTGTTGAAACTACTGTAGCTATTGAGTTGGCCGCATCGTGGAACCCATTGATAAAATCGAATATCAGTGCTAATGCTATTATTATTATCAGGAATACTGTCATAACAATGGTTCGGCTATACTTTTATACTAAGCGTATTTGATAATAATTGATTCGATTACGTTGGCTGCGTCTTCACACTTATCCGTCACTATCTCCAACATCTGGTAGAGGTCTTTCTTTTTAATGATCTCTACAGGTGGATTATTGGATGAGAATAAAGCGCTCATGCCCCTGTCCAGCAGGTCGTCGCCTTCATTCTCAAGGCTGTTAATAGTTACACAAGCTTCTGTGATAGACCGCAGGTCGCGCATATTGCGCAATTCCAATATACCCTTATGCAGAGCGTTGATGGCTTTACCGATGATCTCTGCAAACTCCCTTGTTGTATCATCTATCTCCTCGATATTGTAGTTCATCATACGCTTGGCAGCTCCCCAGGTATAATCCGCAATATCATCCAATGCTGTTGCCAGGTAGTGTATGTCTTCCCTGTCAAATGGTGTGATGAAATTGCTGCCCAGCTCGATGAATATCTTGTGTGTGATCTCGTCGTTCTTATGCTCCCACTCCTCCAGGTCTTTCAGCATACCTGCCCTTACCCTGATATCCTTTTCATTGATAGCCTTCGTAAAAATGCCTGACATTTCTTTGAGGTTATTAGCCACCTCCTCAAAAAGGTTGTAGAAAACCTTGTCTTTAGGCATAAAAATCTTAACAAAAGAACCGAATCCCATATTTAATTGTTTATCGTTGCAAACACGCCGCAAAAGTATCTTACTTGTGCTGCCATTAAAAATTGTTATTAAAACTTAATAATTAATTAACCGTAGTCATTTATATACTCACATCTAAAAGCTGTACTGTACCCTTACAGTCAGTACGTTATCTTTTATATCTTTTGTATATCCGTTCAATACGGTTGTTTCATTTGTAACAATATCATACCACACAAAAAATTTCATGTGAGGATTTGCGTAATACACCCCGCCGAAACCAAAAGTATCATAGCGTATATCTGCTGCTGAAAATCCTTTTGATTTATCTATCTCATTTCCACTTACTGTAGTATTCGGGTCGTACCAGTCGTATTTCAAAACAAGTTGTGCCTTTTCTGTACCCAAGTGCTGGAGAAAGTAAAAATAGGCCCCATTAAACGGACGAACATATAAAGGTAAGTTATTATTCAATTTATCAGTAGGATACGAGCCAGGAGTTTGTGAAGTGCCTGATGTTGCTGATTGCAAACCTGTTATATACTCAGCCCTGAATTCTGTTGCGCCTTTGCGATTGGGTATCTTCACCTGAACATCTCCGCCATAATACCTGCGTGGTGCTACTTTACCAATGTTGCTATTAACAGAATCTGTGTACGGGACATACATACTATTCTGCTGTTTCATCGTATAGTACATTGGCGATTGATTAATAACACCACCCTGTAACGTAGAGAATGCTGCAGATACAACCACACCCAATGGCTTTATCGTTTGCGGCTTCATAGATATCCGTCCGATAATATCCTTTCTGCTGTCATATTCTGCAGGTCCGGCAAGCCCTTGTCCGTTAAAAACCCCTACATCTGCTTTCAACCATTTTAACCTTGCTTTCTCTTTCCGCGGCGAAAAGGTCAACATGACGCCCATATCCCGTTCCGTCTTCATAAGTATCTGTGACATCCTACCCCTCTCAGGAGTTTCCCTGTTTGATGAGGACAGGTTCACTTCATAACTGAACGGACGAGCAAACATACCTGTAGTTATGGCAAAATACTGCCATTTATTCTCATAGAACCGTCCCCAGAAATCGCGGATATTGACTCCGCGCTCTGTTCCGTCAAACTGGAATACAAAGTTAGTAGATGACTGATGATCTTTATTATAATGTGCGTAATCCAACCTGATACGCCCCCGACGCAACATAAACCTGCTGTCTACATTCTTGGGGAAATCACCGCCTGCATAACTCTCAATACCGCTACCTTCGGCAACCTGGAACTGGGGCTGCATATAGCCACTTATCCTTAGGGCATTATAGTTCTGATACATAGCAAAAACGCCACGTCCCATATCTGTTGTCGTATCTACAAGGTCCATCAGAAAACGTTGAGCTTCCACTTCTTCAGGGAAAATGGCTACTGCCAATATCAGTAAATACCGCTTAATACGCATCAGATATTAATTTGCGTGCAAATGTATGCTGACGGTCATTACTTAACAATATGGTAATCCAAAGTTAACCTTTTGGTAATATTGGGGTTATATTATAGTAGTATGCCACTATAACCTTACCCTTGGATCTATCCTGGCATACAGCATATCTGTCAGCAGGTTGATGATAATAAACAGACCGGCAGTAAGCAGTACAGAGCCCATCACTACCGGGAAATCGAATTTATCCAATGCCTCTACGGTTATTTTGCCTATACCCTTCCAGCCGAATATATATTCAATAAAGAATGAACCTGCCAGCAATTCTGCCAGCCAGCCAGTTACGGCTGTCACCACGGGGTTGAGAGCGTTGGGCAGTGCATGTCGCCATACTACCTGTCCTGTATTCAGCCCTTTTGCATAAGCGGTACGTATATAGTCCTGCGAAAGCACATCGAGCATAGCACTGCGTGTTAGCTGGGTAATAATGGCCATTGGCCTGATACCCAAAGCAATAGCGGGAAGAATAAGGTTTTGCACAGCCAGTTGCCTTCCTGTAAATGCATCATATTCCCAAAGGCTGCCCGTCATATTCAGCCCGGTAACAGCATGCAGTAAGTATCCTAATACATAGGCGATAACCAACCCCGCAAAGAATGATGGCATAGATATACCCGCTACACTGGCAGCTATAGAGGCAGTATCCATCCAGGTACCTTTTTTCAGGGCTGCAATAATTCCCAGGAAAACACCCGCGACCGTTGCCAGCAACATGGCAGTCAGTGCCAATATTAACGTGCCGGGCAATGCCTCACCAAGCGTGGTAGTAACTTCCTTTTTGCTGCTGTATGAACGGCCCAGATATGGCCATTTCAATACCAGGCAGTGTTCCCCGGCAGGAATGAGTTGAATGAAATGATATTTTTCCTGCTCTGCTTTTTCGTGCCATCCTATAGGGGAAATATCATTGAGGTACAGGCCGTAACGTGTGAACAGAGGCTTATCCAGGTTCATATCGCGGCGGGCATTCTCTATCGAGGCTTTGTCTGCACGTTGTCCCATAACAAGACGTGCAGGGTCGCCGGGCAGCACATTGAATAAAAAGAATACCAATGTGACCACCCCCCACAATACCAGCAGGCTATACCTGATACGTTTTGCTAAAAACCGGAGCACCTTTAAAGATACACTTTCTTAGTGCTTGATGATATCCGGGGATGGATAATCGCGGTAGCTCCATTTGCCTTTGATAACACCCTGCTCTATGAGCATCAGGCCCGGGTCTGTACGCAGGGCCGTTTTACTTACGGTACGATCCAGCACCAGCAGTTCTGCCTGGTTCAGGCCGTATTTATCTACAAAAGCATAACCCTCTTCTTTATTGTCAGAACAGAGGATATAAAAAGGTACACCCTGTGCTTTGCAGGCACTGATCAGTTCCTTTAACTTATCCAGGTTATCCATACGAGCATTTTTAGTATCACGCACATACAGCAGGAAAGTATAGCCAGGTGTTCCTAATATCTGGCTGGTATACTCATTACCGTCATAGTCGGTAATAATATAATCTTTGATCTTCGGCTCTGCATTACCTTTTTTCACCAGCTTGTCTATCCTGTCCACAAATTTCCAGTTGGTGTCCTGCCATGGATAGTTCTCCATAGTAAATTCCTTCTTCACCCCGTCTTTTTCATATATCATAATGTTCTTATACTGGTCAGGAATAGCGCCTTCGGGTATCTGCCTGTCCTCTATCATGTTCACCCCTACTTTGAACGGCAGGCAATCCCAGGCCGGCAGGTGCTCCAGCCTGTACCATTGAAAACCGAACGCGAAGAACACGGTCAGGATCATCAGCGAAGTGCCGGTATAACCACCCAGCAGTGGCTTGATACGGTCGCGGTAAATAAACAACACGATGCCCAGCACCAGCAATACAACGTCTTTCCAGAAGGTCTCTGTATTAGATATCTTGATACAGTCACCGAAACAACCGCACTCTTTTATTTTGCCTGAGAACAACACATAGGCCGTAAGGAAGGTAAAGAACGTAATGAGCAGCAACAGCAGGAATGAGAATACCCTGTATGCATAACCCAACAATACGGCAACACCCGCTATTATCTCGAAACCTATCATGAGTACAGATAAGGTAAGTGAGAACGGCATCATCCAGTACATATGCCACACCTCGAAGAATTCATTCATTTTATAGCTCAGCCCCATGGGGTCGTTGGCCTTTATCAATCCTGAAAAGATGAATAATACACCTACAACTATGCGAATGATCCAGAGTACGTATTTCATAAAAGGTCCTGCGTTTGCGATTTAATGACAGTGAATATAATAACAGCGATAGGTAAAAAAATGTTAAGCTTTCTCCTCGCTCATTTTTATCAGGGCGAATATGCCGTAGTTGACAATATCGGCAAAGTTGGCATCCATACCTTCAGATACGATGGTTTGCCCGTCGTTGGCCAGTATCTGTTTAATGCGCAGGAGCTTCACCAGTATCAGGTCGACAAATGACGCCTGCGACATATCGCGCCATGCCTCGCCATAGTCGTGGTTCTTCTGCATCATCAGGGCTTCTACCTCGCCCGATTTTTTCTCATACCACTCTTTGGCTTCGGCAGCGGCCATATCAATATTATCATCACCTTTCAGGTCTGACTGGATGAGGGCAATAATACCATAGTTGACAATACCTATGAATTCAGAATGTATGCTGTCCTCTATCTTCTGCTGCCCTTTCTCCTGTATCTGCCTGATGCGCCACGCCTTGATATATATCTGGTCTACAATAGATATGGGGCGTAAAACACGCCATGAAGTGCCGTAGTCGCTGGCTTTTTTTACAAATAAGTCTTTACATTGTGCTACAATGCCCTGGTATTGTTCTGTAGTATTAGGCATGGTCTTTTCGCTGCTTAACGTATCCTGCATTTTAATATTTAATAGCCGATGAGTCTCAAAAATACAGTTTTACTCGTACAAACAATGATTCAGAGCAAAGGACGCCAGCTGAACCTTGAAAAACCCGTGGTGATGGGCATATTGAATGCCACACCCGACAGCTTTTACAACAAGGGGCAGGACAGTGATACAGACAGCCTGCTGGCCAATGCAGAAAAGATGCTGCGCGAAGGTGCCGTCATCCTGGACATTGGCGGAGCATCTACCCGTCCGGGGGCTGAGCTGATAAGTGCTGATGAAGAACTGCAACGTGTTATCCCCGCTATTGAGGCTATCAGTAAACGATTCCCGGAAGCATGGCTCAGCGTAGACACCTACAATGCCGCTACGGCTGAGCAGGCAGTGCAGGCAGGAGCCGCTATCATCAACGATGTAAGCGGCGGCGAGCTGGATGCTGACATGCTGGCCACAGTTGCCCGGCTGAAAGTGCCTTATATAGCCATGCATATGCAGGGTACACCACAAACCATGCAACAAAACCCACAATACACCGATGTGGTAAAAGACGTACACGATTACCTGCAACATAAAATTCAAGAATGTACGGCCGCTGGTATTATGGATATTATCATTGACCCGGGTTTCGGGTTTGGGAAGACCAAGGAGCACAACTTCAGCCTGCTGAAACATATGAGCGACCTGCGTGCACTGAGCAGGCCCATACTGGCCGGCATTTCCCGCAAGGGGATGATATGGCGCACACTGGGCACCACTCCCGAAGAAGCACTGAACGGAACCACCGCCCTGCATATGGTAGCCCTGCAACAGGGTGCCAACATCCTGCGCGTGCATGATGTGCTGGAGGCTGTGGAAGTGGTGAAGCTGTGGGAGGAATTAGACCCCTCCTGACCTTCCCTGAAGGGGAGGAAATGTGATTTGTCCTGTTTTGTTTCCTTTTGTTTCCCGGAATCACGGAAAATAAAAAACTACCCGGATCATTACATAGTTTATATTGCTAAATGGTGATAATGACATGTCAAAGAACATCATGTTTGCTACAAATCAACGCATACGAATATACGTATTTTTGCTATCAATAACAAATTGTTATGCCTGCAAAACTGGGTGAAAACACGCTATTACATCACAAGCAATAGCCATATATTTAAGCCATGAAACGTTATATCCTTTTCGCTGTAATGATATTGGCCTTTGCCGGGCAGGGTTGCACAGGCTGTTCAGATAACAACAACGGCCCTGCTGATGATACAACAGGCAAACATACCGGGGCAACAGGTAAATTCCTGATGATATCGGACATACACTTTAACCCCTATTGCGACAGCAAGATATTACCCCAACTAGTGAAGGCCGACTATACCGACTGGCCAACTATATTTTCAGGTGTTACAGATACCTCGTACGGATATTATGATTCGGACACTTATTACCGACTGTTTGTTAGCGGACTGGAGGCCATGCAGGCGCAAAACAGCAAGCCGGATATGATCATCATCAATGGCGACCTGCTGTCGCACCACTTTAACGGGAACTTCTATTCACGTTCGGGAGAAACAACGGCTGAGGCTTATGAGTCGTTTGTGCGCAAGACCATATCGTTCGTGTTTATGATGATTGACAAATATTTCCCCGGGGTGCCGGTTTTGCCCGTGCTGGGGAATAACGATGACTATTGCGGCGACTATCATATACAGCCCGACGGACCTTTCCTTTCGTTCTACGCAGGGCAAAGCGCACCGATGCTGCGCAATATGCAGCAAACGGATTTTATGACCACTTTCAAAAAAGGGGGCTACTATAAAGTGACCATGCCATGGGACAGCACGCAGGCCTTCATAGGTTTGAATACCATCTTCTTCTACGAGTGGTATTCTAATGTCTGCAACCCTACCGATACCGCCAACCCGGCAACAGCAGAAATGGCCTGGCTGGAACAACAACTGGCCGACTGCAAAGCCAAAGGGCAACACGTGTGGCTATCGTACCATATACCACCGGGGATAGATGTTTATAAATCGACACAGGCGGGGCCTTGCGGCGTGATAACCATGTGGCATGAAAAATACAATACCGCTTTCATAGCATTGGTGAACAAATACCGCGACGTGATACAAGGCAACTTCGCCGGACATACGCATATGGATGAGTTCAGGCTGGTAGCTGATGGCGACGACATCACATCGTTCGTACATATTACCCCGGCCGTCAGCCCGATATTCGGCAATAACCCCGCCTTTGTTGAGGTGACGTGGGACCCTGCCAAAATGCTGATGCTGAACAGCGTGACCTACCGCTTTAAAGGCATAGAACACCGCGGCAATAATAACTGGGCAGAAGAATACAACTACGGCAAAACCTACCACATCAACAGCATAGACGCCGCAACGCTGGGCAGCCTGTGGCAGAACATAGGAACAGACACCGCCATGCACAACCGCTATGCACAATACTTTTACGTAAGCAACCCCAAAAAGAAACCCAATCCATGGCAGTATTACCGGTGCGGTATGCGCTATATAGATACAGCAGGTTTTGTGCAATGTAATTGTAAATAGTGTTTCGCAGACCGGGGGGATTTGCCACCGTTAGACGTGGTCGGGGGACTACGCCTAACGGAAGGTTTAATATGATCTTAGGGGTGTAAAAATCACTGTATCAATTATTATCCTTGGATCCTCAAATCCCATCCTATGACTAAGAAACAAGGTAATAGCACTTGCCGTATCATGGCTCATAGATGGCCTTGAACACAAAGGAACTCCCCGCGATAGATCGGCCTTCTCAAACAAATAATCACACCGATCAAAATCCCCGATCTCGTTCTTAATACTAAAAACCAATTGGGTATATTCTTTGACCTTTAGCTCGGCAAATCCGTTTACACAGTCGTAAGTCCATATATGCTCCATCCAAACTTTATCAAGATCAAAACTGTTAGAACTATCAAGAATAAACGACGTCTTGTTTGGACGTAATTCGCAAACAAACACGCCCTTATCCTTAGAATCATCGATACTTAAACTGACTTTGTTCAGTCCGGTTTTTCTTACAATACACTCTATGCCACAAGAAACAAACAACAAAATGGACACTAATAAAATAATACCAGCCTTGAATTTTATTGTTGACTTAATGTTTTTCATTGGGTTTATTTTGATTAATATCGTAAAGAAAGCTCAGATATACACACAAAATAGCCAATATATTTTAACCTGTCTTGCCCAGTTCGGCATAGCCCCCTGACTATATAGAACGTACTAATACTCATAATTTTAAATTAACTTTGAGAAAAAACAGTGCGACCCATTTTATTGATACTTATATTCCTATGCTATTCATGTGGGGCGCCTCAAGACAGTCACAACCAGGCAAGCAATATTTATTCCGCCCTGAAAGAGTTACTAAAAACGGACCATATCAATATTCTGAAAGAGAATAGATCAGTTAAAATAGAAATTGAAGACTCACGACTGATAGATGAAGCAATAGAGCAAAAGTCTACTTTTTTCTCATATGAACTTTATGCGAGTATCGTTTCAGTTCTGGCAATAAGTGATTTTTCATCCAATGATTGCGATTCAATACTTATAGACATAAAACAGCATGGAGTCGAAAATTCATATGACTATAGCTACAAGGACATTGAATTGGTTGTAAACAAATACAACGCATGCAAATTATTTTGCAAAGCGATCCAGGATGGGGATTTTAAAAAGGCAAAAAGTTACATCAATAAACAAATACTGGAACAGGAAGGCAATGAACAAGTTGATCAGATGTTCAATGATTATTTTTCTCTGGGTCAAGTTGAAAAATTCGCATTAACTGCCTTTCAGATCAGGGATGACAGAAAATATGTAATGTTAGTAGTAAATATTACTTATAAAGGAAAAGGGAAACAAAAGTATATTTTCATGTACGAATTTTCCGACCAGTCAGATGATATTTATGCAATATCTATACCATAGCATGTATCTCCAAGCCCACCTCAACAGGGCAAAAAATTGTTAAACTGAATAAATTTTGTTTACATTTATCTTCACTTAAAACACTATTATGAAGAAAATACTTATAACCACCATGCTACTCCTTACCCTGACCTCATTTAGCGCAATAGCACAGTTTGGTATCAAGGGTTCATTGTTAAGTCCGGGCGGAGACATAGTACCCACCCACAAAAAAGGGACTGCATACGAGATATATTATGTACAGAACGAGTGGGACGGCCTTATGCAAAGCCGTGTCGGATTCTTTCACACTACATTATCCCCGGCATTGGATACCTTCTTTGTATATGGTGTAAAATCAGAAATAAGTGGTGTTAATACACTGCTGCCGGGCTATGCTGTGTACCAGAAGCTCAGGATGAACTGCATTTTCATTGATCAGAGTATCAGGATCATCAATAAAAAAGGACTGGCCCTGTATGCGGGCATAGGCATTATGATAGGCAGCGCAAAAATGAAATATGACCGCTATATTGAATCTATGATAATTGAGACCGACGGCATTGTGAACCCCGACATCGGTGGACTAAGAGGCAATGTCCAGGCTGCCTATAAGATCAACAGCCATTTCCAGGTATATATGCAGGCTATGCACAATGCTATAGTTGCATCAGACTGGTCGAACAGTTATGCTCATAACACATACGGAATAGGTATAAACTACTTTATCAAATCAGACGAAGAATGAAGAACCAAATACTCCTGATCACTGCCGCTATCCTGGTAATATTCAACTCCTGCAAAAAGAAACCCGATGCTAAAGACTATCATCCCGTAGTCAAGACAACGGGCGCAGAAATATTGTCAGACGGCTCAGTACAAGTTACGGGCGAAATAGTTGCTACTGGCTATACCGATATTGTGCTGGCAGGCTTTTGCATGGACACCATCCCCAACCCCGACCTCTTGAGCAACCAGCAATCCATAGATACCTTGTACGGCAATACGTTCCGCTATGTGTACAAAAACCTGGACGGCTTGCATAAATACTATTTCAGGGCATGGGCCGCTAATGAGAACGGGTACGCTGCCGGAGGTGATGTATCGTTAGACAGTATCAGTATACCGACAACATTTATTCCATGCACGCCCCCGTTAGATACAGTTATTTACAGCCATCCGCAAAGAACAAAGTACGAGCCGTTATACAGCAAAGCCAAATACTATTTCTCATCTAACTGGCGAATAGACATGTCTACCAATACCAAAAGCATATATTTTGAGTTCAGCCAGAAACCGACCAACGGAGTGTACAAGATATTTGAAAATACCAATGGTACCAACCTTGTGACCATCTTGTTTGGAGGATACGAAGCAGAGTCAGGATCAAAGTTATATGTCAGGCAGATAGATAATGAACATATAGAAGTGACCATTTGCGATGCACAGGTATTTAACGGAGCCTTTATGGACTCTGTCAGCACGAGGTTTATCGCAACATACTCAGAGCATTAGGCACAGCATTACCTGGCTTTACACCGGAAGAATAATTGCAAGTAGTGTATTGCCGGGTCAAAAAGAGACTTTGTTCGCCCCCTACTTGCCTTCTTCCCTGCGGCGGCGTTCTTCTGCTTCCATTTCTTCCATTTTCTTGCGTAGCGATAGCGGGCGCATATCGGTCCATACCTCTTTTATATAGTCGAGGCACTCCTGTTTGGTACCGCGTTTACCCACAGCCTCCCAGCCCAACGGCATCTCACGGTCTGCCGGCCATATAGAGTATTGTTCTTCATAGTTGATCACTACTACATATTCTCTTGTGTCTTCTTCATCTTCCCACATAAGGTATACGTTTTCAGGTTATTAATGTCTAAAGTTATTACTGCTCATATTGCTACACAAGGGTGAAATCACCCATTTTTCTCATTTGTGTATCTTTATGCGGTATTATCAACCCCGCAATACAACATTATGACCACTGCATTACAACAACGAGAGCTTGAAGTATTAGAGCACTTCATTAAAAGCATGAACATGCTGACCGATGATGAGGTGCAACTGATAATAGACAACACCCAACTACGCAGCTACAAAAAGGGCGACATTATCCTGCGCGAAGGCCAGGTATCGCGCGAGTGTTATTTCCTGCTGCAGGGCTGCATCAGGGAATATTACATAGTAGACGGCGAAGAAAAATCAACCGCTTTTTATACCGAGGGCCAACCCGTTACATCATTTACCAGCTACTCCCGTCAAAAACCTTCTAAACACTTTATGGTGTGTGCCGAAGACTGCATCGTGACCGTGGGTACTGATGAACTGGAAAAAGAAATGTGCCAAATGATACCGCGCCTTGAATCGGTGATAAGGCAGGAGGTGGAAAAAGCAACAGGTGAAGTGCAGGACGACCTGGCGAAATTCATCACCTCATCGCCCGAGGAGCGCTATAAAGACCTGCTGGACAACCGCCCCGAACTGCTGAACCGCATACCGCAACACCAGATAGCCAGCTATATAGGCGTAACACCCGAATCGCTGAGCAGGATAAGGAAGAGGATGCTCAATGCTAAATAAGCACCCTCTCCCACTCTTACATTGACAGAACGATGTTGCCGCGCTTGTGGCCGGAGTCGATATACCTATGTGCATCTACTACCTGCTCCATGCTGTACCTGCGCTCTATTACAGCATTGAAGGTGCCTGTATTCATCATTTGCAACAAGTCACCGATCATCTGCTTAAAATCCTTAACCGGCTTAATACCCGTTGCATCAAATTTTGTTTTTCTCCCACCACGAAAAGGGTTCAGTAACATTTGCTTCAGCATGGCAAGCGTCAATACCGGCGACATATATATCCCATCGGGGGTCAAAACATGCTTTGCTTCACCCATACTACTCTTTCCTATGGTATCATACACTACATCGTATTGTTGGTCGCCTTTTGAAAAGTCCTGCTGCTTATAATCTATTACATGATCAGCACCCAGGGAGCATACCAGGTCAACATTAGCCGCACTGCACACACCTGTCACCTCGGCACCCATGCGTTTGGCAATTTGTACAGCGGCAACGCCCAGGCTACCCGATGCCCCGTTGATCAATACCTTTTGCCCGGGCTGTACCTTCGCCAGGTTCTTCAGGAAGTTGTAAGATGTAACCGGCCCGTCAGACATAATAGATGCTTCCTCGAAAGAGAGAAAATCGGGCAATGGCATTACTATACCGTCTGCAGGTACACATACATACTCAGCATTCGTACCAAAAATAGCCGCGGTATGGCCAAACACGGCATCGCCTATTTCATAGCCTGTTACATTTGCTCCCTTACCTGCTACCAGCCCGGCAAAACCTGAACCCGGTATAGGGCGTTTGGGACGCTTTAGCCCAAGGAACAAGCGGGCGAAACGCGGCGTACCAGTCCTCATCATAGCTGATGCTGTTGAGAGGCCGGACGCGTGTATCTTAATTAACAACTCATTTTCTTTAGGTTGCGGACGTGCCGCATCTTTTACTTCTAAAACTTCGGGCCCGCCATAACGGGTAACAAAAACTGCTTTCATTATTTTTATCATTTTATTGTTTAATTATATACATACTGTTTTTAGCAGGGTCTTTACCAGGGACGCCAGCAATAAGACTGCGGGCTTTACTATTACTCTGAATACATAAAAACTGATCATGGGTGTTGTTTTTTTGATTACAGGTGCAAAAGTATCCCCGTGCCTGCGGGCAGACATTGACTTTGGGTAAGAAATGAAATTGGAGAGAAAATATCCGGAAAATACATCGTCGATATTCGGCACGACTATTGTGCAGGAATTATTACCTTAACTAAAAATATACCTATATGACATCTAAACTGACCCTTCCGATAGTCGCTTTCGGCTTTTTGCTCCTTGTATTTTCCTGCGGCAATAAGAATAAAGAAACAACAACCGTAACCCCGGAACCACCCAGCAACGAATTTTTGCTGTCAGGCAAATGGAAAGTGCTTTTCAGTGCCGATGACGATAACGAGAATGGCCAACTGGATGAGGAGGAAAAAGTACCTCCTGAAGACGGTGAAGAAATGTACATCAGTTTCCTGCCGGAAGGTATGGGCACTGTATTAAGCAAAAGCAAAGACCAGTCGGGCATTGTACAGGAAGAGACCGACGAATTTACATGGACATTGCTGAACGACCAGACCCGCATACAGATCATTGAAGAATATACGGACTCTATTGGTACAAGAGTGGTGACACAACGCGACACCAGCATCATAGACATTCTGTACCTGTCAGAAAATTCAACCACATGGGGTAATAAGTACGTTTATGCTTTCAACGGCGACACAACTATATACTGGAGCTGGCTGCAACTGGAAAAAGTGCAGTAACCGCAAAGAAAAGAAGTAATTAATTACTGCTTGGTATAAACAGCCATAATGTGCTGGCCGGGAATACCACTCTTCTGCAGTATGAACTTAGCCCAGTAAAAAGGTTTCATCAGGCGCATCATTTTGCGCTTACCTTCGTTACGATAGCTGTTTTCCCTGATGTAAATGTTCACAAAACCGGGTATCGCCATCAATGTGATGGGATCGTAAAAAACTTTATCGGTTTTTAGTCCGAAATAAGGTGCAATAGCAGTGAGCGATTCCGTATTCCACCAACCCATATGATGCGGGGGTATATTCAATGCATAATGCCTGATGCTTTTAAAGAAATAGGGATCATTATTCGGTACGGCAATAAGTAGTTTACCACCAGGCTTCAGGCAGGTTACCGCCGCTTCAACAAAGCCTTTAATATCTGCTATATGCTCCAGCACCTGGAAGAAATATACAACGTCATAGGTATTGGCATGAGTTGCCGCGTGCTCTTGCACCAACTCATGACGCAGGTCCAGTCCGTTGGCTTTGCCTTTGTTCACTGCCTGCAGGTTCAGCTCCAGCCCTGTAGCGTCGCAACCCCGGTTATCTTTCAGGTACTTCAGGTATTTGCCTTCACCGCTGCCTACTTCCAGCACCTTACTACCTTTGGGTATAAACTCAGGTGCCTTATCGTACTCCCACTTCCAGTCCAGATAATACCAGGGAAATTGCTGCAGTTCGTCATATAACTGCTCATCGCCGATAACAGAGAACGGGTAAAAAAAACGATATCCTGTGTCGGGACATTGATACACCTCAATTTCTTCCAGTCCTTTAAAGTGTCGTTCCACACTCATATTATAATCCTTGCGATACTCATCTACAATGCGCTCAACAGGCATTTTCATTACAAGCGTGGCAGGACTACCCGTCACAGGGGATTTTACCATTAGTTACTGATTTTGACGATTCAGGAGGTGCAATATAAAAAACAAATAACAAACCCCGCCTGTAATAGATTACACAAAAACTGTATACCTAAGCTTAACCTATATTTCATCAGGCAGGTAGCGTGTTTTTTCTCTATCTTTAACTATCCATGCTATATGCAGTAGTAGATATAGAAACCACCGGGAGTTATGCCGCAGGAAATGGCATCACCGAGATCGCCATTGTGATTCACGACGGAGAGAAGGTACTGCACGTCTACGAATCACTGGTAAATCCTAAACAAGGTATCCCTTATTTTATACAAAGGCTTACAGGCATCAATGACAATATGGTGCAGCATGCGCCTACTTTTGCCGAGATAGCTCCACAGGTGTATGAGCTACTACAGGACAAAGTATTCATTGCACATAATGTCAACTTCGATTACAGCTTTGTAAAGCACCACCTGGAGAAAGAAGGGTTTGAGTTGAACACCAAAAAGCTGTGTACAGTAAGGCTGGCCCGTAAGATAATACCCGGTTTGCGCAGCTACAGCTTAGGCAAGCTTTGCCACCAGGTGGGCATTGAGCTGACCAACCATCACCGTGCAGGAGGTGATGCTATGGCTACAGCACAGTTATTAAAAATGCTGCTGGAAGAGGATACAGAAAATGTGATAGACGGTATGCTGAAAGGCCGTAACAGGGAGCAATACCTGCCACCGAACGTACCTGTTGAACAAGTAGATAATGTGCCGCCCGTTCCGGGGGTATATTATTTTTACGATGCCCGTGGCAAGATCATATATGTAGGCAAGGCGGTGAACCTGGCCAAACGTATCAAGAGCCATTTCAGTAATAACAAGACCAATAAACAAAAGCAGGAATTTCTGCGGGAGATACATCGCATATCATATACCGAGTGCGCAACCGATCTGATGGCGCATATACTGGAAAGTGCGGAGATACGCAGATTATGGCCGTCGCACAACCGCAGCCAGCGCGGCTACCTGCCACGCTTCGGCTTGTTTGTATACGAAGACCGTAATGGCTACAAACGTTTCGGAATAGAAAAGAACAAACTCTACTTCAAACCCGTACATACTTTCAATACCATTATTGAAGGGCATAACCATATACGCGAACTGATACAGGAATATAACCTGTGCGCAAGACTGTGCAACCTTGCCAAAACAGAAGACTGCAGTACGAGCATGTATGCTGCACATTGCGAAGGTGCCTGCACGGGAGAAGAAGATGTAGCCGGCTACAATGCCAAAGTAGACAAAGCCATTGCTGGTATGCAGCAACAACTGCCAACCTTCGCGCTATTGGACAAAGGCATCAGTGAAACAGAACAGAGTTGCATACTGGTGAAACAAGGCAGCTTTTTTGGCATGGGTTATATAGCCAACGAGACACTGCTGAACGACATGGAAAAGCTGGAAGAGAGCCTGGAGCCCTACCAGGACAATGACTATATCCGTAACCTGGTGTTCAAACACGCAGCCGAATATCCTGAAAAATGTTTTTCATTTTAACACCACCACCGCTATTGCGCCAGCCAGTACTTACGCAACAGCCACTCTGCCACGGCAAATAATAATATCAGCAGGAAGAACCACTTACGGTCTATCAGTGGAACTGTTTCTATATTTGTTTCAATAATTGGTTTAATGTTATCATTAGTGGCAATGCTATCGTATACCAATGACAGTTTTGATGACGGAAAGAAAGCGCCGTTGTTATACTCTGCCAGGCTATACAGCATAGCATAATCAGCGCCGGTCTCCATAAGTTCAAGTGGAATTGTTTCCACCATAAAATTGCCGGAGGAAGTGTAAGTATTACCATTATAAACAGCGTGAGCAGTATAGGCATATGTACCGCCGGCACGTATGCCTATATTAAGTTGATATGCATTACCTGAGCGTTCAAATGTGTAGGGCATCTCATTACCACTACTGTCACGGATGGATACCTTTACTTCGGGCTCATTGATAGCCTCGCCATTGGCATTACGCAGATAAGCGTTAAAGCTGATGGCTTCCTGGTCGCTCCAGATATATTTGGGGAGTGTTACGCTGAATGGCTTACCCGTATTATCAGTTGACAGGAAAGACATGGTCTGCCTGATGCACTCATCTATGGTGTTGGTATTCCCAAAGTTCTTATACTCATACATACGCCAGCGCCAAAGCCCGTCTCCTGCGATTATAGCTGTTGGTTTCCGTCCCTGCCTCAACGCCCATAACGGCACATCACTGCCCTTGTCAACAAACAATGCCTGTGCGCCGGGCACCAATTGTATCTTACCACCGGGTATAGCTATTGGCGGGAACTTATCCACTACCGCCCTGATATTCTGCGGCAGGTTAAAGCTGTTGAAGGTTGGGTTGTAAGCGGCAAACACATTTCTCAGCGCACCTGGTGTTATATTGGAGGCTACGGGTTTATCTAAAGAACCTAACGCGGCATTATCAGTTCCGCGCCCAAGTATGATCCACGTTGGTTTGTTACTACGCATAATGGTAGTGTTACCACTATAACCCTGTCCGGGCAGTTGGTGTAATACCAGTATGTCATAATCATCCGGCAACGAAGGAAAATCATTATTTACCCTTACAGTTATCTTATAATTATCCAGTCCTGCTAAGGCTTCTTTTATCGCTTTAATATCCGGGTGCGGTGCAAGCCCTGCAATAAGTATATGCTTTTGTTCATCTATCACCTCTACAAAAACATCCCTCCTGTTATTTACTGTATTGGCCTCGCCATCGGCGGCCGGAGCGGTAATTACATAATGATGCAAACCCGGCTTATCGGCCCTTATCGTAAACGACACAGAACGGTCGAACTTATCACCATTGATACTCAAAGTAGCATTGGCAATAGTGTTACCATCCTCCGTTATTCTTACAGTGTTATTATAACCCTTACATTTATCCGCTACCACGTCTGCACGCACCTCGAAGCTGTTATTCATGGTTACGGTCTTGTTGGCATATACCTGAGCTACACGCAGGTCTTTCTGTACATCAGTATCACCAATACCAATGGTATACAAAGCGCCTTTAAATGATAGTTGCTGGTGAACAGGATTCACACCCTGGTTATACCTGCCATCAGTGGCTAAAACTACAGCACCCAGGTTTTGTGTACCATAATACTCCTGCACTTTGTTCAGGGCAGAAGACAGGTCTGTACTTTCATTCTTATACCCGAACAGGCTGTCTTTATCACATTTTCCTTCCAGGTTCCATGTCACTACCTGGTATTTGCCGGCTAATTTATCCAATAGCTTCCCGGCAGCATCTTTGTAAGTAACACTGTCTTTGTCAAGCGCTACACCTACAGAACGGGAGTCATCCTGCAAAAAGAGTACTATTGGTTTGCGGGTCTCGTGCTTTTGTACAGTAAAAACAGGTGTTAACAACAACAGAAGGGTAAGTAACACCACTATGCCTCGTAGCGATGCGGTGAGCCAAGGGTAAGGGACGGCACGCTTCACATCGGCGCGATAAGAAACATATCCCGCGACAGCAGCCAACATTATTGCAAGGAAAACCCAGAGCCAAAGCATAAGTATGCAAACTAAGGAAAAAATACAAAGGGTTGATAATTATATCATTAACCCACACTAACACTTATCATTATTTTAACGATTTATCCGCTTTACCGTTTTGCAGTAATTTCGCGGTTAAAGGTCTGCGGCATATGAAGATGTATGAGGTAAAAACCAATGAAGACAAACAAGCGTTCCTTGCATTACCCGTTGAGATATACAGGAACGACCCCAACTGGATACGCCCGCTGGATAAAGACATAGAGGAAGTATTTGACCCCGGTAAGAATAAATTTTTCAGAAAAGGTGAGTGTAGCCGCTGGCTGTTGAAAGATAATGGTGGTAAGACCATCGGAAGAATAGCCGCATTTGTCAATAACACTTACAAGCAGGAACAACCCACAGGAGGCATAGGTTTTTTTGAATGTATCAATGACTATACCTCAGCAGCATTTATGCTGGACCATTGTAAAAACTGGTTGCAGGAACGGAGCATGGAAGCCATGGACGGGCCTATCAACTTTGGAGAACGGGATGCATGGTGGGGATTGCAGACGGAAGGATTTCAGCAACCCCTTTACAGGATGAACTACAACCCGCCCTATTACCGGGAGTTGTTTGAGCAATATGGGTTTCAAACCTATTTTGAACAGTTGTGTTTTTCGCTGGACCCGCAACAACCTTTGCAGGAAAAATTTATGCACAGCCACGAAAAAGTAAGTGCCGACCCGAACTTTAAAGCCATTCACTACAATAAGAAACAGCTACACAAATTCGCCGGAGATTTTACCACCATCTACAATAAGGCATGGGCTGCGCATATAGGCAATAAGCAGATGGAAGAACGAAGTGTAGTAAAAATGCTGCAGGGTATCAACGCTGTGGTAGATGAACAGATAATATGGTTCACCTACTATAAGGAAGAGCCTATAGCCTTCTGGGTAAATATTCCTGACCTGAACCAGTATTTCAAACATTTTAACGGCAAGCTGGGTATCCTGCAAAAGCTGCGCCTGCTGTGGATGAAAGCATTTACAAGGATAGACCGCTTTACCGGTTTGGTATTTGGTGTTGTACCTGAATACCAGGGCAAAGGTGTGGACGGGTTTATGATAGTAGAAGCCGCGAAAATAATACAGGGCAAACACCTGTACGATAAATACGAAATGCAGTGGATAGGCGACTGGAACCCGAAGATGATCAGCATTGCAGAAAGCCTGGGTACACATATCAGCCGGAAATTACGCACCTACCGTTACCTTTTTGACAGGACGAAAGAATTTAAGCGGCACCCAATCTTAAAGTAAAAAAGAAAAAAACTAATGTATACATTATATTCGTAGTGCAAATATTTCAATCATGAGTAAGAGCATCACAAGAACATGGTTAGTGATCAACCTCGTCTTGGTTATTTACTATATATATATGGCATTTACGGCAGGCTTCGACAATAAAACTACGACGTTATTGCTGGCCATATGTTCCATTTCGAACACAGTATACCTGATGTACAAAATGGGTATTTTTAAAAAAGGGGCATTGCGCCCTGATGCGGAATCAAGAAAGAATGAAAATTAACTTAGTTACTATCTGGATAACCGTCAATATACTGCTGGCCGCCTTAATGGTGTATTTCGTTGTTACCGCGGGTATCGGCGACAGCAAAACCCTATTCCTGATTTTTCTGACTAATCTGAGCGCATTGCTGTTTATCGCACTCAGGAAGAAGATGGTAAAATAGTTTACCACTACTACCTTTTTTACATTCCTCATCTTTCCGGTTTGTTTCTATTCCAACCTGGAAGAGCGTACCTGCATTTTGCACATTCTTTCCTTCTTCATTAATTAAATACAAAATGTTATAATTTATTAATTATTTGCATTAAATTGGCTTCTATACGAAAGCGATCTTGCTCCTAAAGGGGCGATAACTAAGTATCATTGCGAATCAGTGAGCCGTGATACCTATTGAACTATTTCCCTGATATAGTCCGGACGATGTATGGAATGTGCCTGAACACTTCAGAATTGTATTAATATAACATTTAAAATATGAGGGAGCTTTGGCTACGAATACCCCAATACATAAGGGTTACGCTTATACTTACTGTTGTTAATATCGCCATATTAGCCGTAAGAAATATTATCGTCGGTTGTTCTGTTTTCGACTTTTTAAAGTCAAATCTCTTTATCGGTTCATTACCGGCGCTGGTAATAGCTGTATTCCTCAAAGAGTACAAGGGCAACATCAATGCATTCTTTTTCTGGTTCATTACCCTGATATGGGTACTTTTTTACCCCAATGCCCCATATATGATCAGCGACCTGATACATGTAAATGCCGATAACCATGATGAGACCTATGCCGAACTGATCGTTTTCGATACGCTTATTATATTCTCAATAGCCATGCTATCTGTTTACTATGGTTTCCTGTCGCTGAAGATCATGTTCAACATTTTTAAGGACAGGTACAGCAATGCGTTTGCACACACAGCCATAGCTGTTACCATTTTATTGAGTTGCCTTGGTTTTTATATGGGCCGCGAGATGCTTTCGGCCATTAAGCTGGGTAATGGCTACCTCTATTCATGGGAAATATTTTTAGAGCCACGACAGATAATTACAGCGGTCTGGGACCTGCTGTTCCCTATAGGCGCACATAAAGAGGCCTATATGATGATGTTGCTGTTTGGCATTGTTCAATATTTACTGCTCATCATGTTCAAAGACATCAGTAATGTGGAATCATCCGGATTCGTTACTAATACAGCAACCTCAAAAAATCAATCAGAATGACGACTGCAACAAAAATGTCCATTTTGCTGCTTACGATGGTAGGTATGCTATTTCTGCCGTGGTTAGGCTCGTACTTTTATTACTCGGGCAACTTTCCCGCAGACTTTTTCGCATACCCCACATTGAAAGCCATGCCGAAGGCGGACTTTAATATGTACATATTTGCCTTTGTTGCATTACTGTGTGCCATAGTTGCGGCTGCTTACCTGTTCCCGCAATGGTTCTTTTTCAAAAAAGTGGAAACGCCGATGGTGGTACGGCCCAAAGTAAAATGGCCCATGTGGTTCTGGTTGGGATTATTTTGCTGGGCCGGTGTGATGCTGCTCTTCATTTTTAAAGTGCGCAATCCTGCATGGTTGATCCACTGGACAGACGTGCCCCTGTTTTGGGGTACAGCGCTGATGCTGGATGGCTGGGTATATAAACGCAACGGCGGAGTATCGCTGGTAAGCAAAGTGCCGCAGGAGCTGATAGGTATAGGCGTGGCCTCAGTGTCAGGATGGATGATATTTGAATTCCTGAATTTTTTTGTAGATGACAACTGGTACTACCCGCAGGGCAACATGCTGGATAGGGAAGAATTCCTGCTCTATGCCTGTATCGTCTCCTCAGGACTGTTGCCTATCGCTTTTGAGTGGTATTGCCTGTTCAAAACATTTCCCAGGCTAAGAAACCGTTTCTCGAACGGAATTAAGATCAAAACAAATAATACTATCGACAACCTGATACTATTTGCCTGTTTCGGCGGTATGTTCGCGTCAGGGTTACTGCCCGATACTATGTTCTTTATATTGTGGCTGGGACCGCCGATTATCCTGGCGATCGTGTTGAAAAAAATAGGCGTATGGACACCTGTAATGGATATTGCCAAGGGCAACTGGACGCCTGCCCTGCTTTCGGCACTTACTTATTTCGTTACCGGATTTTGCCTGGAAGGGCAGAACTACCTGAGCGCTATTCATGCGCCCAACCTCTGGACCGGCGACCCTGCCTACTGGCAATACAGCCTGCCTTATGTAGATGTGTTGCATGTATTTGAAATGCCGCTGCTGGGCTTATGGGGCTACTTGCCGTTTGGTATCTACTGCTGGCTGTGGTGGATAGCCTGGGCTACCCTGATGAATATACCCGCGCTTTTCCTTAAAGAAGACCCCTTAAAATCTGATTCTGACCTATGACAAACAGGCTGCTGATACTATTCATTTTTCTTTCGTTAACACTGGGTGCAGGTGCACAAACCATTGTATGGAATGGCGACGACGGCAGTAAGAAACTGGGTGATAAACTGGAAGTATTAGAAGACCCTGATGGTAAATTCAGCTTCGATGAAGTTAGATCAGCCGCATATAGCGATAAATTCGTCAAGTCAGATAAGATCATCCTGAACTTCGGGCATACCGTGTCTGTTTTCTGGTTGAAGCTGACCATTGACAATGAGTCGGACAGCAAGCCTTTCCTGGAACTGATGCAGGCCTGCCTGCCGGTTTGCGACTTGTATTACAAAGATGAGAACGGACAGACGGTGGTCATCAGGTCAGGATATAAAGTACCGCTGCCTGAAAAAATAGTAAAAGACCATTTCCAGGTATTTCCTTTGCCTGCGGGCAAGCATGATTATTATGTTCGATTGATATCCAACTCTGGACCGATACCTGTCAACCTGTATACCATAAAGGCATATGAGATCAAGTCGAACAACGAAAAACTGGTCTATGGTTTTTATCTCGGCTTTATGTGTTTCCTGCTGCTGAGCAACCTGTTTTTCTTTTTCTCGCTACGCAACCGTATGTACCTGTTCTATTGCATGAACATTGTGATATACACATGTTATGCGGTAGCCGTTGTAGATGGTTTCCTGCCCTATATATTTCCGCATGCCGACCTGATGACATGGTATATAACCATACCTACTATTGGTGTAGCCATACAGAATATGTACTGTGCTTATTTCCTGGAGCTAAAAAAGTATGCTCCGAGGCTCAACAAAATAGCATGGGGAGTAATATGGTATTTTATTATTTATGCAGTAGTAAGGCTCTGGCTACCGCTTACCACTGTGCTGGCTGTCAATACGATCAATGCGCTTATTTCCTTCTTGCTGATGGCGGTAATAGGTATAGTAGTAGGTAAGAAAGGAAATAAGATGGGCTATTATTTCGGTATCGCCTTCTTCATATACTTTGCCCTCGTTATCTGCGAAGCTGTCTATATACAAACAGGCAGCCCGGCCTATTTCTGGAGCCTGAGCCATACGGCTACATCCACATTGGCAGAGGCATTTATACTTTCCTTCCTGCTGTCAAGAAGGTTTGAGTGGGAAAGGGAGGCATTCCAGCAGGCCAATGAACGAACCCAGCAAAAGCTTCTGGAAAAAACACAGGAGAACGAAAAAATGGTACGCGAGCAGAATATCGTACTGGAACAAAAGGTGGAAGAACGTACAGCACAACTTTCGCATACACTGAAAGAGATCGAAGCAGAACGACAAAAATCAGAAGACCTGCTGCATAATATATTGCCTGAAGAGATAGCAGAAGAATTGAAACAGAATGGCACCAGCGAGGCCAGGCAGTACGATCATGTCAGTGTTTTATTTACCGACTTTGTGAACTTTACAGGTATAGGCGAACATATGGACCCCAGAGACCTGGTAGCGGAACTTGACCTCTGTTTTAAAGCTTTTGATGAGATAGTAGAAAGGCACGGACTGGAAAAAATAAAAACCATTGGCGATGCTTACCTGGCGGTATGTGGCTTGCCCACCGCTGACCCTGCCCATGCCGAGAACACTATAAATGCAGCCTTGGATATACTGGAGTTTATGAAGCAGCGCCGTACCGAAGGTGGCATATTTGACATAAGGGCTGGTGTGAACAGCGGTCCGCTGGTTGCAGGTATTGTAGGGGTGAAGAAATTTGCCTACGATATATGGGGCGATACGGTAAACACCGCAGAGCGCATGCAGAGCAACAGCGAAACAGGCAAACTCAACGTCAGCGACAGTACCTATGAGCTGATCAAAGCAAAATATAATTGCGTATACCGCGGTAAGATAGACGTCAAGAACAAAGGCAGCGTTGACATGTACTTCGTGACCAGTAAACATGTAATGGCTGATATGGATTAGGAGCGTCTTTAAAGCTCCGACTCCTGAAAGAGTTCTATACTCACCCAATATTGTTATTTCCATGCTACCACCCTTTTAATTTTTGACTTAAAAACCTATTTTGCAGTCATGCAACTTTTAGACGGAAAGGCGGTATCCGCCCACATCAAAGAACAGATAAAGAAAGATACCGCAGCGCATATAGCAGCCGGCGGCAAGCAACCACACCTTGCGGCTATCATAGTAGGCAACAATCCCGCCAGCGAGGCTTATGTAGGCAGTAAGATACGTACCTGCGAGGAGCTGGGTTTTGGCTCTACGCTCAAGCGTTTTGAGGAAAGCATTACCGAAGCTGAACTCCTGGATGAGATACGCAAGATGAACGCCGATAATGATATTGACGGCATACTGGTACAACTGCCACTGCCTAAGCATATATCAGACGACGCAGTGATCAACACCATTGATGCCGGCAAGGACGTGGATGGTTTCCACCCCGTTAGCCAGGGCAAGATGCTGTTGGGCCAGAAATCGTACCTGCCCGCAACGCCTTATGGTATGCTGCTGATGCTGGAACATTATGGCATAGACACGACAGGTATGCATTGCGTGGTGGTAGGCCGCAGCAACATTGTAGGTACACCCATGACCGTGCTGATGAGCCGCAACGCCAACCCGGGCAACTGTACGGTGACCATCTGCCACAGCAAAACAAAGAACCTGAAAGAGATATGCCTGCAGGCCGATATCATAGTGGCAGCCATTGGCCGCCCGCAATACATCACTGCCGATATGGTAAAAGATGGTGCTATTATACTGGATGTGGGTATCAACCGCATTGAGGATGCTACCCGTAAAAGCGGCAGCCGACTGGTGGGCGATGTTGATTTTGATGCTGTAGCACCCAAAGCAAGCTGGATCACCCCCGTACCGGGTGGTGTTGGCCTGATGACCATTTGCGGCCTGATGATGAATACTTTGGAAGCTGCAAGGGAACATTCGTAACTTCGCGGCTTGGAAACACTTGTACATACTACCGCCTACCCGGTAATGGAGCATTTCTACACCCTGCAGGGTGAGGGGCAACATAGTGGCAGGGCGGCTTATTTTATCAGGCTGGGCGGCTGCGATGTGGGCTGCGTTTGGTGCGATGTAAAAGACAGCTGGGATGCCGACGCACACCCAAAAATGGAGGTAAAGGATATAGTGAACGCAGCCCTGCAACACCCTTGCAGGCTGGCGGTTATCACGGGTGGCGAGCCTGCCATGTACGACCTTACGGCTCTATGCAATGCACTGCACGAGCAGGGCTTCACCGTTAATATCGAAACATCCGGGGCCTACCCTATTGTTGGTGATATAGACTGGGTAACTTTATCGCCCAAAAAGTTCAAAGCCCCCATACAGGAAGCACTGAACAAAGCCAATGAACTGAAAGTGGTGGTATACCACAAGTCAGATTTTTTGTGGGCTGAAGAGCATGCACAAAAAGTGCCCGGAAACTGCAAACTATACCTGCAGCCCGAGTGGAGCAAGAAAGACAACATCACCCCATTGGTGATAGATTATATACTAGAGCACCCTGAATGGGAACTCTCATTACAAACACATAAGTACATCAACATTCCATAAACATGACCTGGTTAGAAGCAATTATCCTCGGCATTGTAGAAGGTATTACAGAATACCTGCCCGTATCATCTACCGGGCATATGATACTCACAAGTTATTTTATGGGTATACAGGAAGACACCTTTACCAAACTGTTTGAGATAGCCGTGCAGTTCGGTGCAATTCTCTCAGTAGTGGTATTGTACTGGCGAAAATTCTTCGACCTCAGCCGGTTGAACTTTTATGTAAAACTGTTCGTGGCTGTCATTCCGGCACTGGTGCTGGGCTTCCTGTTCAACGATGCCATAGAAGACCTGCTGGAAAGCCCCCTCACCGTATCGGGCATGCTCATAGTAGGTGGTGTGGTATTGATATTCATAGACAGGGCTTTTAAGAACCCCACCGTGAGCGAAGAGAAGGACATAACCATGAAAACTGGCTTTGTTATTGGCCTGTGGCAGTGTATCGCCATGATACCCGGTGTCAGCCGCAGTGCTGCTTCTATCATTGGCGGTATGCAGCAAAAGCTCACACGTAGCGTAGCTGCTGAGTTCTCTTTCTTCCTGGCGGTGCCTACCATGGCTGCTGCTACGGGTTACTCGCTGGTACTAAAGAACTGGGATGTGAACGGCACTGAGATGAAAGGCTACGAACTGATGACTCAAAACTCCGACAACCTCATCAACTTCGGTATTGGTACGGTTATTTCTTTTGTGGTGGCTATGATCGCTATCAAAACCTTTATCGCCTTCCTGCAGAAGAACGGCTTCAAATGGTTCGGTATCTACCGTATCATTGCGGGTATCATCATGCTGTTTGTATTGGGACTGAAATAACTTTTTATAGTTAGCAGTTCAACAGCATTAACAACTGATCACAACAACAATCAACTAATAGAGCCAAATAAAAAACCGCCCATCTGAGGCGGTTTTTATTATTAGTTATTTCGCTTGTTCTTACTGATTGGACAATCCGCTTGGCGCAGGATACAGCACTTTATTATTAAGTGCATTGTACACAGGAGACATATCTATCGGCGCATTCACCTTGTACTTCCATTTCAGGCTGCCGCTGGTGTCAAACGCATACAAGTGCTGGTCGTAACTTGGAAAGTAAACCGTACCGTCATATGCAACAGGCGAACCATTGATCAGCGCACCTGTCCTGTACCTCCAGTTCAGCGCACCGTCTACAATGTTCAGCGAGTAAACATAGTGGTCGTAACCACCGAAGTATACTGCCTGGTCGTAGCAATAAGCACCGCCTTTGATACGCTCTGTGGTTTTATAGGTCCACCTTGGCGTATGAGATATGGAGTCAATGCAATACAAGTAGTTATCGTCAGATCCGAAGATGATATAACCACCATATACGATCACCGGCCCTGAAACAGGCGAGCCTGTAGGCAGGTTCCAACTGCTGGCACCTGTTTCCAGGTCAATAGCATATAGCGTACCCGTAGTAGGGTTCATTGCATAAATATTAGGCGGAGAAACAACAGGATTTGACACCGGCCCAATCGGGTTAGACCAAGCCAGGCTGGCTCCCTGTGTTTTATCCATTGCATACAATGTTGTGTTGATATGCACAATGAACAAGTTACCGTAGAACGAACCCGCTGATGACATAGCCGTAGGATAAGATTGCTGTACACCCCAAACGGCCGACTTAGTGCCGTAGTTGTAAGCTATGATAAAGTTGTCTGTAGTACCTGAATATATCGTCAGCCCTTCGCCTGATATATAGCCTGCTAGTTGGTGACCGTCTACTGATGTGATAGTATCCAGTTTATTGCCTTTGTCAACACCCAGAACCACAACACCTAAATCAGAGTTCACCATTACGTAATCGCCCAGTACGATCGGCTCTTGTTTGATGTTGTTCACGCCAAAGAAACGCTCCCATACCTTCTCCCCTGTATTAGGGTCTATCGCAAATAGAAAATTATTCTGACCACTGATGTATACCGCCGGCCTCTTTGCTTCTATCAAAGGCTCATCCTTACTGAATTCAGGCTGAGAACATGATGTAGCAAGAATCACCACTGTAGAGAATAAAAATATATTTCTGATCCAACTTAGGCGCATTGTTAATATTAGTTTAAGTACTGCAAAATAGGAGATTTAGCCTTTTATTGCAAGACGATTAAAAAATAAATCCGGCTTTTAGCACGAAAAAGACCGGATTTAAATAAAATACGTTGGAAAATCGAGTTATGCAAGCATTTTTTCCTTTTGCCGCTTGATACGGGTCACCATAGAATCAAAGGCATGGTCAAATGATTGTTCGAACGCTTTAGATTGGTGCTTGACGAAAAATGAATGTTTGGGAACATACACTTTTATTTCTGCCACTTTGTCTTTTATATTGTGAACAATATTATCCAGCTTCAGATATACCTCTACGCCTATTATATTGTCGTGAAAAGTGCCCAATTTCTCTACTTTCTTGCTCACATGCTCTAAAAGCTTGGCATCTGCGTCAAAATGCACTGTCTGAATTTGTACGTTCATAAATATATGTTTTGATGTTAACAATGGCCTATCCTCGCGGATGGCTTGTTTTGTGTATTTCTTTTAATTGTTCAATATTATTATGCGTATACACCTGTGTTGCTGCCAGGCTGCTGTGCCCCAACAGATCTTTTATGGCCTGTATATTGGCACCATTGTTCAGCAGGTGGGTAGCAAAAGTGTGCCGCAGCACGTGCGGGCTCTTCTTGGCCAGGCTGGTAATGCCGCCCAGCTGGTTTTTCACAACACGGTACACATAGCCGGCATATAGCTGTTTGCCGTTCTCCAGCACCAGCAGGTATTTATCGTCGTAACTATCAAGTTTGCGTTTCTCAGCTATATAGTCACGCATATCCTGCTGCAGTTGTGGCCCCAGCGGCACCAGTCTTTCTTTATTGCCTTTGCCCAATACGCGCACCTGCTTCAGCGACCATTCTATGTCCTGCTCCTTCATCTGCAGCAGCTCGCTGCGGCGTATGCCTGTCTGGTACAGCAGGTTGCATATCATACGGTCGGTAAAGCCTTTAAAGCCCGGCTCAAAATCTTTTTCTTCCAGCAGGTAAGAAGTCTCCTGTTCTTTCAGGTACGAGGGAAGCCGCTCGGGCAGCTTCTGTGCATGCAGCTGGCGCACAGGGTTCTTCTTCACCTTGCCCAGGCGTTGCAGGTATTTGTAAAACGAGTTCAGCGACGACAGCTTGCGGTTGATGGTCCGCGCAGACTGCCTGTCGTCCTTCATAGTGGCCAGCCAGCTACGTACATGAAAGTGCGTTAGCTGTCCTGCTTCGGTCAGCTGAAATTGTTCGTCAATAAAACTCAGGAATTGTAATAAGTCTTTTTCGTATGCTATAAGTGTGTGGTGAGAATATCTTTTCTCAAATTTCAGGTATTTCAGGAAATCTGTAAGCCACTCAGCGATCATACAAAAAAAATACTGGTATTGTAAATATACTCATTTACAATACCAGTAGCAATACTATGGTAGCCTAAACTTTGTTAAAAAGTTGTTTTCGCTTTATTTCTCGATGATGCCGCTTTCTATCTGCTGCTTATAGATAGCTTTCAACACTTGTGTGCGCTTTCTTACAGACGGCTTTGTGAACGACTGGCGGTCTCTTAACTGATTGAGTGTGCGCGACTTTTCGAATTTCTTCTTGTACTTCTTAAGCGCTTTATCAATATTTTCGCAGTCTTTTGAGTCGATGATCAACATAATTTATATACCTCCTTTATTCTTTTAAGGCTCGCAAAGGTATATATTTTTCAAATTTCTAACAACTAATTCCTGTATTTCTGCATATTCTCGATAATTTTAGCTGCGTAAATACGTTATTTGTACACAAGCAACGTTATTAAAGAGTAACATGTTTAAGAAAATATCAATATTTATTGTTGTTGCACTACTGGTGTACTCATGCAGCAAAAAAGCGCCTTTCGATACCGTGACGGAAGACGACCTGGCGACGCATTACTGCAACGACCCCCTGGCTATCAACTACAACCACGGGTTTCCCGGCACGCCCGATAACAGCGTGTGCGTATACCCTACCGAAGTATTTACCGGCACTTACTCTCTTACCGATTCGATATACAACGGCGAGTATGAACTGGATACCATACTCTATTATACCATCGGCTTCAAAGCCAATTCGCTCACCGAGCTCAGGATGTACGGTTTTTGCCCAAGCGGCGACAGCGTAAGGCTGACGGCCGACAGGTATTATAAAGCATTGGTAGACTCTACCCTCAGCCTGCCCGACTCCAACATGGTAGAGGGGCATGTTTTTTGCCGCGCGGTAGATACGATCAAGGGTACCATCAACAAATACATCGGCGACAGCACCATGCTGCGCATCAACCTGACCATTGCCAGCGATACAGGGGTAAACTACCACATAGGCACAGGGGTAAAAAAATAACAGCAGATGTTCACAGGAATCATAGAATGTTTAGGTACGGTACAGTCAGTAACGGGCGGCGAAGGCACCAATATGGACCTTTGGGTATCAACACCCGTAACAGGTGAGCTGAAAATAGACCAGAGCGTGGCGCACAACGGCGTTTGCCTGACGGTTGTAGATATTTCAGGAGATGCCTATAAAGTAACCGCTGTAGCCGAAACACTAGCCAAAACCAACCTTTCCTCACTGCAACCCGGCAGCATGGTAAATATAGAACGTGCCATGAAAGTGGGCGACCGGCTGGACGGCCATTTTGTACAGGGCCATGTAGACACTACGGGCACCTGCGAAGAAGTGCAGCAACCGGACGGCAGCTGGTTGTATACATTCAGCTTCCCGAAAGAGTATGCCGCACTGGTCATAGAAAAAGGCTCCATTTGCATCAACGGTGTCAGCCTCACCGCCTTTGATGTCACAGCCGATACATTGACCGTAACGATCATTCCCTATACTTACGAACATACTACCTTTCAACAACTGAAAAAAGGCGACACCGTAAACCTGGAGTTTGACGTGCTGGGCAAATACCTGCTCAGGAGCAGGGAAGTAAGCGGGGAATAATTACCTGAAGGCCGACCTTACTAAAGCATACAGACCATATATCAGGGCAAAGAAAATGCCAACGTATATAGTACCGGAAACGAGTATCTCTACCACATACTGCCCGGCTGTATAAGGCACCGAAGGTGTATCGTACATATAATCATGCACAAACGCCAAAGCAGTCAGTACTACTGAGATGATGAATATTATGATGGCTGGACGTTTCATAGTACCTATGGGTAACGGTAATTGAGGACTGGTTATTGCATGAAGGTTCCACAGTAACCACTCTCGTCCTCCGTTTGCAACGAGGACGCACCGGTAGATCGTTTACAAAGCTTTTTATCAATTCCTGTCGTCAACCAGTACTATTGAAATCATATTAGTTGGACACAAGACCTGAAAAAGAGAAAAGTCCAAATCAAGGACCGCCAATTATTTTTATATCGTTATCATCAATCTTGTGAAGAATTTCATCACCAATATAAATTACAGGGTTTTCGATATTTTTCATACGAATCGCGAACAAATTGCCCTTTTTCATTAACCAACGGTATGTATATTGAACTCCGTTACCATTAGCAAATAATGTATCAAATACTTGATCAAAAAAAGATCTGCCATGTTCCGGGTATAACTCAATAGTGTCTTTCTTTGTTGTATATGAACCGTAACTGATTGCTATTGGCATTTGAAAAGAACATGTTGACAATCGCATTATATAACTACCATCGCGATCAAGAAATAACAGCGGGAAGGAATTATTAGCTTGATACAATCCCTTGATTTGTGCATCGGAATGCAAAAAAGAGAATAAAAATGATATAAAAATAAGGCATCTCATTTCATTGAAAGGTACTATTTAATATGATTAATATCACATCCCCTCCGAGTCGCTGTTGTCACTGTACCAAACAGAAGGGTAACAGGTATTTACCAGGGCACACGGGCACATCCTGAACAGTACGAGGGTAAAATATGTATCGGACATAAATGATAGTATCCTAACTTGTGTACATATTCTTAACCGTGCCCAAATGAAAAAATACTGTTTGCTGTTAGTTGCATCTGTCGTGCTATTTTGTTTTACCGGCTGCGAAAGGTCAAGACACAGAACCATATCAGGGCAGATCATTGAGTATAATGATAAGCTGCCAATAAGAACAACAACATTCACATTATTCGTTTCTGAATATCCGGGAGGTATGAACGGGACACTTAAGGTCAATAAGATATTATTCACTACAGATGACAATGGCCGCTTCCAATTCGGTTTCGATGCAAAGAACAACGAAACGCTTGGCATTGCCTATGCAAACGGAGCGCCCTCTAACGGTAATACTTTTTACTGGACCACAGGTGTTGGGAAAACAAAAAAAGTCGAGACCGGGATAATTGAAGCAGACAGGCGATAAACTCTCGTTCGGCGTAGTCCCCCCTGACTACGTCGTTTCGGTAGCAAGTCCCCCGACTTGCGTATTGCCCTCTCCTGTCCTCGTTGCAAACGAGGACAGGTAAGAACAAGTAAACCACACAGACATAGTAAAAAGGTTCACACGAAAAGACCCTTCTGTATCATTTTTTGAAATACCGCTTTCCCGAAATATAAATATGTCCTTCGCCTTCACTACTGCTATTTGCAACAACAGCGACCTGATTCTTTACGGTTACTACAAAATTCACATAGTTGTGCCCATTCTCTACTAAAGGTATTATTGTAGTTACTATCTGAGCTTGGATATTTTTTACTTGATAAGTTGTAATATATTCCACAACTCTAATTTCACCAGCTTCAACATTAATGGGAATCGATTTTTTCTCGTTCTTAGGGAAGCATTCACGTATAAAAAACGGCTCTACACAATAACAATCATTATTTCTTTCCGGGGAATCTACTATTGTTACTTTTAAGGCTTCTGGCTTTACAATCGCTACCGGTATTGGAAGCGTTTGATTTTCATTTAGTACTTGTGACATGTTTATGTTTTTTAGTGAATAGCAAAGTTCGACATATTATCAGTTTATTTCACCCGTGAATAATACCCCCTTTGGTCGGTATTTTCACCGTACCAAACATGCACACAACACAATTCCCCTCTTGAGAGGGGCAACTGAACACAGTGAGGTGGGGTATGTATTTCCTCCTCCCGTCCTCCGTTTGCAACGAGGACGCATCGGAACAGCGTTTACAACGCTACTCATTATCCCTATATATTTCCTCCCCTGCCAAACCATATCCTGAAAATCCTGCCATCCCGGTTATCCTGATTCAGACAGAATAAATTATTTGCAAATAAATTAATTTAAACGTATATTTGTTGTAGTAAATGCGAATGCGTTTACGAAGATCCCGACATGGCGGGACAGTAATAAAACCCAAAGCCAATGCCCTCACCCCAACATATACACGAAATCACTAGTCCCGCCCCTGCGGGACCTTTTTATCAATTGTTAAGTAGAACGAGCTTACTGTTTTACTTAACATTTCTTAACAGATTTAAACCCAACAATATGAATATCAAACACTTAGTAAATAATTATATTAACTGTCAATTAAACAAAAGAACAGACATTTCGCCCGTTTACTTAACAATTCAGGCACTAAAACCGATCAATATGAGCCATTATCGCATGAAGAAAAGCAGAATTGCCAACGAAAAGTCAAATTTTGAGGGTACAGGCCCAAAGCACAAAACCTGTTTTGTATATTTAAACCAGAATAACACCCGATGTTAAGACAAACCCAACAGCAAAGGTTATTACAGAAACTGTCTCCGCAACAGATACAGCTGATGAAACTGTTGCAGATACCTACTGCCAACCTGGAGGAACGTATAAAAGAAGAACTGGAAGAGAACCCCGCATTGGAGCAAGGTGCGGAAGAGCCACTGGACGAATACGGGCTGAACGACGACAAAGACGATGATTATGACACGGACGATGTGGAGCTGAGCAATGATGAGAGCGAAAAGATAGACCTGGACGATTTTCTGCGCCGCGAAGACGAGGACAGCGGTAACGATTATAATAACGACTACTACGGCGGGCAGGATAACGAACGCCCCGATACACCGGTACGTGTTGAGACCAGTTTCCACGACGTACTGCTGGACCAACTGGGCATGCTGGGGCTGGACGACCACCGGCAACTGGTAGCCGAGCAGGTAATAGGCAGTATAGATGAGGACGGATACCTGCGCCGCGAAACCATGGCACTGGTAGACGACCTGGCATTCGGGCAGAATGTAGAGACCAACGAAGAGGAGGTACAGGAGATCATCCAGATGATACAGCAGTTTGACCCTGCCGGCGTATGTGCCCGCGACCTGGAAGAATGCCTGCACCTGCAATTGGCAAGGATGGAGCCCCGCACTCCCGAAGTGGCCAATGCGATGACCATCATCGAAAAATATTTCGGCGAGTTCATCAAGAAACACTACGATAAGATACAACGCCACCTCAACCTGAACAACGAGGACTTTAAAGAGGTCATCAACATAATACTCAAGCTGAATCCCAAGCCGGGCAGCGCCTTTGCTATTGTCAACAAGGCCGAAAGCTATATCCTGCCCGACTTTTTTGTGTACAACAACAACGGAAAGCTGGAGCTATCGCTCAATGCGAAGAATGCTCCCGAGCTACGCATCAGCAGCGGCTACCGCGAAATGATGCAGGCATACGACCGCAGCGACAAAAAGGATAAAAGGCAAAAAGAAGCACTGGTATTCATCAAGCAAAAACTGGATTCCGCCAAGTGGTTCATAGACGCTATAAAGCAGCGCCAGCATACCCTGCTGCAAACCATGCAGGCCATTATCGACTTCCAGGAGCAGTTCTTCCTGACGGGCGACGAAACAGCACTACGCCCGATGATATTGAAAGATATTGCCGAGATAACGCAGCTTGACGTATCTACCGTATCGCGCGTGGCCAATAGCAAATATGTACAAACAGAGTTTGGCACCTACAAGCTGAAATACTTCTTCTCAGAGGCACTCAAAACCGACGATGGTGAAGAGGTTTCTACCCGCGAGGTAAAGAATATCCTGAACGGCATTATTGAAAATGAGAACAAGCGCAAGCCCTTCTCTGACGAAAAACTGACCAATATGCTGCAGGAAAAAGGCTATAACATTGCACGCCGCACCGTGGCCAAATACCGCGAGCAACTGAATATTCCGGTGGCCCGCCTGCGTAAAGAATTATAAGAAGAGGTTATTATTTTTTACCCGCCATCATCTGTGCGATGGCGTCCAGGGCCTCATAAAATTCCTCGCCGTATTTACGGATCAATGGAGCCTTCAGGAATTTGTACACGGGCACCTTCAACTGCTTGCCCAGCTTGCAAGCCGGGGCGCAAAGCGTTTTACGGGGCGAGTAGTTCAGCGCTTCAAAATCAGGGCTCTTCTTCACCCTGATGGGGTACAGGTGACAGGATATCGGCTTTGGGAAATCTATTTTGCCCTCGCGGTATAGTTTCTCAAAAGTGCATTTCACCACCCCACCAAAATCGGTGTAGGCGTACACGCAAATGCCGCCGTCCACAGTTGGGGTAACGGCTCCGTGTTCATCATCAATAGTATGGGTGCCTACGCGCTCTATTTCGTTGATATAATCTATATGCAGCAGGTGTTTTACTTTGGGATAGTTTTCTGCCACCAGTTGTATCTCCTCATCAGAAAGTGGTGCACCACAATCGCCATCTACGCAGCAACCGCCTTTGCATTTGGTCAGGTCGCACACAAACTGTTCCTCCACAATTTCGTCACTCACCAGTATATTATCTATCGCGATCATTGGTCTTTTACATATTTATATAAGCCATCAGCAGGTTATACCTGTCCATCATATCTTCCTTATTGCTACGCTCTCCATACAACTCCTTCACATTATACCCGAAACGTTCGTAAGTATTAGCCAGGCTTTCAAGGTTGCTGCGGTTGGTTTTTATGGTCAGTTCCAACGTATTGGTAGCCTGGTGGGTATATAACTGAGTAGCAATGATTGACACCTCCTCACTCTCAGCTATGCGAACTATCTCATACAGGCTATAGTCCAGCGGTTTTATCTCCAGTACTATCACGCCACCCGGATTATCCAATCCTCCTTCTGCTATATAGTTCAGCAGCGTCTCCCTTGTGGCAGAGCCTAAATATTTATTGTCATTGTCTACTATAGGAATAACAGACAAACGCTGGCTGTGGGCCAATCGCAAAGCGTCATATGCATGAGCTTCCGTAAACACTGCAGGGCTATACCTTAAAAAGTCTGACGCGCTGACAGGCTGTTCAGGAGTATCCCATTCCAGCATATCATCCTGTTTCACAAGTGCCAGGTACTGCTGGTTGGCAACAACCGGTATATGCTCAATACCGTTCTCTTCCATAAGGCGCATAGCGGTATCGCCTGTATCATCAGGCAATATCGTAGGCACGTCGTAGGCTATGATCTTCGTTACAGACATTTATCAAGACGGTTTTATGGGTTTGTACAATACATTAGTTGCCCTGCAAAGGTCAGGGTTTATTATGTATCAGCCATAGAATAATAGCTAAAATATCAGGATTTGTGCCTCTCGAGGAAACCTGCGAGTATCTTGTTGAACTCACCCGGCACCTCCATCATCGGAGCATGGCCACACTTATCTATCCAGTGCACCTCTGAATTGGGTATCAGTTTCTGAAATTCCTCTGCCACCATAGGTGGAGTGATCGTGTCATTCTTACCCCATATCAGGCAAGTAGGTACTTTGATATCATTCAGCTCATTACCCAGGTTGTGCTTTATAGCAGATCGGGCGAGTGAAATGATCTTCAGAGCTTTTATCCTGTTGTTCACGATAGAATATACCTCATCTACCAGCTCTTTGGTAGCTACATTCGGGTCGTAGAAAGTTAGCTCAGTTTTCTTACGGATATACTCGTAATCACCACGTTTAGGATATGTTTCACCCATACCATTCTCAAAAAGACCGGAACTACCTGTGAGTGTTATGGTCTTTACCTTATCCTGGTTCTTGAGTGTATATACCAGCCCTACATGGCCACCCAGTGAGTTACCTAACAGGTGGACTCCTTCCAGCCCGCGGGCGTCAATGAATTTTTGTACGTGTTTGGCCAGGCCGGAAACAGTAGTTTCCAGCAATGTCAGGTCAAACAAAGGCAGCATAGGTATGATAACCCTATGAGTCTGCTTAAAATGATCCACCAGATCCTTAAAGTTGCTGAGTGCTCCAAACAAACCATGCAACAGGATCAGCGGCTCTCCCTCTCCCTCCTCTACGTACTTGAATTTCCCGAAATGTCTTATCTCGTATTGCATGTAATACTCTTATTATTTGCTAAAATACTACTGTTTAGCAGAAAAACATAGTCTTAATGCCAATAGCCATATTTTGTTTTTATAAACAACCATAGTAAAAAACATCATATTATTAACAGGAATACAGCAGATTTTCGCAGGTCGCTAAGCGTGCATTAACTACCTTTGCATGGCTTTGTAAAAAATACATATGACAGGACAATACTGCCATTCGCTGACGGAATATACCAGACTTGCCACCCGTGAGGTACGCATAGGCGACCTGCTGCTGGGCAACAATAACCCTATCCGTATCCAGACCATGACCACTACCGACACGATGGATACAGACGCCACGGTGGCACAGTGTATACGTTGTATTGAGGCAGGAGCAGAGCTGGTGCGTATTACTGCACCCAGCAAAAAAGAGGCAGAGAACCTGGCTGTCATAAAAAAGATACTGAACGATAAGGGCTACCACACCCCTTTGGTCGCCGATATACACTTTACCCCGAATGCAGCCGAAATTGCCGCTCGTATAGTAGAAAAAGTACGTGTTAACCCCGGCAACTATGTAGATAAAAAGAAATTCGACTTTATAGAATATACTGATGACGCATATGCTGCCGAGATAGACCGTATCAGGGACAGGTTCACCCCACTGGTGAAGATATGTAAGGAATATGGCACCGCTATGCGTATTGGCACCAACCACGGCTCGCTCAGCGACCGTATCATGAGCCGCTACGGCGATACACCTATAGGCATGGTGGAAAGTGCTATGGAGTTCCTTCGTATAGCCAGGGGCGAGAGCTACCACCAGGTGATACTGAGCATGAAGTCCAGCAACCCACAGGTAATGGTGCAGGCATACAGGCTATTGATACAAAAAATGGATGAGGAGTTTGGCGAATGTTACCCGCTGCACCTGGGTGTAACAGAAGCAGGAGACGGCGAAGATGGCAGAATAAAAAGCGCGATAGGTATAGGCACCTTGCTGGAAGATGGTATAGGCGATACGATCCGTGTTTCGTTGACAGAAGATCCTGAATTTGAGATACCAGTTTGCAGGGACATTGTAAACAGGTATGGCACACGTGCTAACAGCCAACCCGTTCAGCCACTCAACCAACAGGAAAAGATACAACTACCATATTCACCCTTTGCCTATAAACGCAGAGCTACAAAGACCGTTGGTAATATAGGCGACCATCATGTACCTGTTGTGATAGCGCCTTTCAGAAATGAGACTTCATTAAGCCATAAAGACCTGCAGGGCATAGGCTATAAATATGATGAAGCTACCGACAAGTGGAACATAGGTGATGCAGCTGCAGACTATATCTATACGGCAGACAAGCTATTAGACTTTAACCTGCCGGGTACCTTGCAGGTGATATGCAACTACTATACATGGCAGCAGGCAACTGATAAAGGGAAATATCACCCGCTATTTGAAAGTGATGCCTATCTGGCCGCATCTGACATTGCGGATAGCATGCATTTTGTTGTACATAATGCCGATGCGCAATGGGAGAACACCCTGGCGCTTATCGCTAAACTGAAAAATGATAGTAACGCAGTACTTTGCCTGCATAGCAGCCATACCAACTATTTTGCCTCAGTGCGCAGAGTAATGATAGAATTACTGGAGCAACATATTGATACACCCGTTATCCTGTGCAGGAATAATGAGGACATGACCATTGATGAACAACTGATAGACTTTGCCACCAATACCGGCGGGCTGATGCTGGACGGCTTTGGCGACGGTGTATGGCTATGGAACAATATGCAACAGGTAGAGAACCTGAAAGTAAGCGGCAGAACCTACCTGGAAGTAAAGAACAATCACCAGTTCCTGAACAATACAGGTTTTTCTATTCTGCAGGCAACAAGAACAAGGATCAGCAAAACCGAATACATCAGTTGCCCCAGTTGCGGACGTACACTATTCGACCTGCAGGAGACTACTGCTATGATACGTAATGCCACCAACCACCTGAAAGGAGTAAAAATAGCCATTATGGGATGCATAGTGAATGGCCCCGGTGAAATGGCGGATGCCGACTTTGGTTATGTAGGTAGCGGCCCCGGCAAAATAACCCTGTATAAGAACAAAGAGGTGGTGAAACGTAATGTACCCAGCGATATTGCGGTGAATGAACTGATACAGATACTGAAGGATAATGAAGTATGGATAGAACCTACTGAGGCGTAACCTCTGCTATTCCTTCCTGCTCTTTCTTTTCCTGCTCAAGGCTGATACGCCGTAATGCTACCAACAGTGCCAGGCTGATGTAAAATAGTGAACCTACTTTATGTGTCTCCAGCAGTTCGGAGAAGAAGTTGTTGACGAATGCAGCACCAAACATCATTGCCGCACCCAGCGTACAGTTTTTGTAATACCTGTCTTTGAACCTGTGATAGGTTTTCTGCGCCTGCGCAAGTGCTACCATTATCAGCACGGCGTATAATATCATAGCAGGCCAGCCCTGCTCTACCAGCATATACAGGAAGTAGTTGTGCGTAGTAGATTGTTCCGTATTACGGCTAACATAAGTTTTGAATGAACTTACCGCATATGGTTTGTAATAGTAATAGAATGCATTGGGCCCCCAGCCTTTTACCGGCTCATCTGTACTCATCCGCATAGCCGCTATCCAACGATACAGTCGCTCCATCGATGACATATCCTCACCTCTGAACGTTGCCATTACGTGCTCGGCAAAGTTCTTATGCATGTAGGTTTTCTCATAGTTGGGGCGGAAGTTGATGAACCTGTTATCATCCGCCATATAGATGATGAGCATTGCCAACAGTCCGTAAAAAACCGGGAATATCAGGTTGACCAGTCTTATGCGTATAGCAATAGCTACTACTATAGCAAATATTACTGCCAATACAGCCGCACGTGCATACGTCAGGTATATAGCAGGCAGGAAGAACATGATCAGGAACAATATGGCAGCCTTCACTAATGGATTGCGCATCTTACGCGTCATAGGCCATGCCACCAGCAACAGCGGGAAAAATATGGATATTACCGCCGAATAGTCAACGTGGTTATAATACAGGTCACCAATGGCATATTCTACCTTACGGAAATGGAACCCGCGGGCAGCATGGCGCAACATGATGACCACCATAGTAGCAACCAATGGTACCAGGAACAACAGGAATGCTCTGCGAAAATCTTTTTTATCCCTGAATACATAGTATGGGAGTATAAAAAAAGATATCAGGAACCATATTTTGGCTGCCATGAATTTGAAAGACAGCAAGTGCTCGTGCGAGAAAATAACAGCAACTATCATCCATGCAAACTGCAGAATAACAACAGTAACTATCGGATCCCGGAACCATGTTCTGCGGCCCAGTACTTTCGGGTCCTGCAGAAATATAGCGGGGAACATGAACATGAAGATCCACATCAACGGCTCATCAGGCAGCGAAGTGGACAACGACCCCGTAAGCTGGTAATCGATTGAGATAGGAATAGTAAAAAGAAAAAGATAATAAGCCACTTTCCAGTTGACATACAGCAGCAGCAGGTATATAAAAGCTACCGGCACCAGTATGGTCTTGAAGCTCTGCGTATAGGAGAACAGTATCACCCCGAGGAATAATACCGCAAAGCCGATACGCATCAGCCACTTATTATCTGCTTTCAGTTCAGGTATCAACGCTCAACAGCAATTATTAGTCGATAATAGCTTATGATCATCAGGTAAATAGCCACGAAGAAGAAACCAAAGAAACCCGCACCAATAACCGTAAGCACAAAGCCAATGCCGGCAGGCTTGGCAGGTGGCGTAGCCGGAGTGATCACCTGCAGGTAACGGCTCCTGTCTTCAGGAGTAGCACCTGTTTTCAGCTCATTCAGGATAGACAGGTTCCTCGCCTTGTCTTCCATCAGTTGCTTCTTAACAACGTTTATTTCTTCTATCTTATCACGCAGCATCATTTGCTCTTCTTTACCGGCAGACCCCATCTTACCACCTATCTCCATCTCCTCTGTGGTCAGTGCAGTGATAGTACTGTCGATATCATCATTCCTGTCATTCACAGAGTTAGCTACATTGTTCTTCATGGTCAGGTAGTAACCACGGAAGATGTTCTCGCAAGTCTCAATAGCCAGGTTCACAACTGCTGCTGCCCTTTCAGGGTCTGTATCCTTATAGTATACTTTAGCAGTGGTGTACTCGGTACGTTCCATCTTGAACAGGTTCTTGAATATCTCTTTCATTTCAAGACGATCCTTAGGATCATCCTTTTTCAGCTTGTATGCATCCCAAAGGTCCAGTTTATCTGCAATGGTATTCCTGAGCGTATCAGAACCCGCAATAACCAGCACCCTGTCTATATCATCATCACCACCAAAATAGTCTACAAAACGTGTATCGCGTGTGCGATACAGGTTGTTGCGGTCTGCATACAATGGGTTGGATATGATAAAATCGGCCTCGGCCTTGTATTTCTTTTTACCCACTACATAAAATAGTGCGCCCAGCAGGGATGATGCAACAACAGCTATTATCAGCAGTTTGCTCTGTTTGCGTAGTGTCTGGACTATATCTACCAGATCGAAACGAGGATTGCTCATTGTAGTTTTATATAAGATTATGAGTGTTAAACATAGTTATTTTTCCTTTAAAGAACGGAGTTTCAGCAATTATATTACTGTTTCTCCGGCTTGTATTTTCTCCGCATTTTCTGCAAACTGCAAAGCCTGCGCCATTTCACCTATATCACCGTTCATAAATTCATCCAGGTTATATATGGTCATGTTAATGCGGTGGTCTGTCACCCTGCCCTGCGGATAGTTGTAGGTACGTATCTTGGCCGACCTGTCGCCCGTACTTACCAGGCTCTTACGTCGTTGAGATATTGCTTCTTCATGCTTACGTACTTCTTCTTCATATAGTTTGGTACGCAGCATCTGCATGGCCTTTTCGCGATTGGCCAGCTGGCTACGCTCAGTCTGGCACATTACCACCACGCCTGTGGGTATGTGCGTCAGCATCACCTTACTTTCCACCTTATTCACGTTCTGTCCGCCTGCACCACCACTACGTGCTGTTTCCATTTTTACATCAGCGGGGTTGAGTTGAAAGTCAATTTCTTCTGCTTCTGGCATCACGGCCACAGTTGCCGCAGATGTATGTACACGGCCACTGGCCTCGGTTTCAGGTACACGTTGTACACGGTGCACACCACTTTCAAACTTCAATGTGCCGTACACATCCTCGCCCACCACCTCAAGCTGTACCTCTTTATAACCACCAACAGTACCTTCTGTTTCAGAAAGTATTGCCAGTTTCCAACCTCTCTTTTCACAGAACTTCATATACATACGCAACAGGTCGCCCGCAAATATACTGGCTTCATCACCACCGGTACCTGCCCTTATCTCCAGGATAGCATTCTTTTCATCCTGCGGATCTTTAGGTATCAGTATCATCCTTATTTCTTCTTCCAGCTCTTTCTTTTCTTCCTCCAGTCGCTCCAGGTCGTTCTTGGCCATCTCCCTCAGTTCTTCATCACTTTCGTTGGCCAATATGTCTTTGGCAAAAGCATAGTTGTCCAGGTTGTTGATATACCTGGTACGAGCCTGCACTATATGCTCCAGCTTACGATATTCACGACTCAGCTCCGTGAACTTTTTATTGTTCGATACGATCTCCGGGTTGGTCAGCGCCACTCCCAAATCATCGAACCTTGCTTTTATCGCATCTAATTTATCCAGCATAAAAACTGTTTGTTGTCTTAATTATTCTCTTTTTTCAATACCACATTCTCCGATGTAGTGTCATGTTCAGCCATATAAGATAGTATATCATCTACAGGCACTAATACGCCCTCAACACCTATCATATGTGTTTTGTAACCGCAATTCCTGAGTATGTCCACCGCTTCTTTGTACGATGCTTTTTGATTGTCCGACAGATACTCCATGATCACCACAGGTGCTGTGCTATTCCATGTATTCAATCCGCCATTCACTGCCTGCACCTCTGCTCCTTCAATATCCATCTTTATCATGTCTGGCTGCAAAGCATGTTCATTCAGAAAGTCATCTATTGTTACTGCCTGTACTGTATTTTTTACAGGTGGGTGTTTCGATATCCAGCTACTATTGCTGAACTGAGCCGCATCCAATGTATTATATTCAGAATACAATACTGGAAATTCAAAAAAGCTTACCTCTTCTATTCTGTCAGAAACAGCATTATGATACACCCGGATATTCTTTTTCCCCGATACGTTCTTATCCAACAGATCGAATGTGCCTTTTGCCGGCTCTACTGACAAAACCTTCCCTTCATCACCCACCAGTGCTGACGCCAGCAATGTAAAATATCCGAAGTGCGCGCCAATATCCACGAATGTATTTCCATCCTTAAGATTGGCAGCCAGGTATTGGGCAAAGCGTATTTCGGATGCGTGGGTCTTACCGCCTGTCAGGTATATATCTGTAGCTGCGGGCAATAACACCTCCATATCACCTCCAAAGAACAAGGGGGCTTTTTTCAAAGAACCTTTATGCGTGACAGGGTATATTATCTTGTGCAACAACATTGCATAAATGTACCTGGCCGGGTCGTGCATCAAGCGGGTCAACTTACCGGCCTCAGCCAGTTGTTGTACTTTCTGCAGTTGTTGTGCGGTAATATTCAAAGCAATTGTGTTATTAAACAAAACAAACCGTTAACCCTTTATCTGGAGCTAACGGTTTGTCATTTATTCAGTTAAGCTATAATGTGCGTTTTACTTCTACTTCTTCAAAGCCTTCAATGATATCACCTACACGCAGGTCGTTGTAATTCTTTATGCTCATACCGCACTCATAACCTGTGGCTACTTCTTTCACGTCGTCTTTGAAGCGTTTCAGCGAAGCCAGCTCGCCTGTATGTATCACGATACCATCGCGTACCAGGTTGACCTTAGTATTACGGTTGATCTTACCATCCAGCACATAACAACCGGCAATGGTACCTACGCCGCTGATCTTGTACACCTCGCGTACTTCAACGTTACATACGGTTCTCTTCTCGATCTTAGGTTCGAGCAGCCCTTCCATAGCACTCTTGATCTCTTCGATCGCGTCGTAGATAATGGAGTAAGTACGTATCATGTTCTCCATATCCGCCAGTTTCGCTGCCTGCATGTAGACGGGCGCACCTGGAAACCGATAGTAGCGTCTGACGCTGTTGCCAGCAACACATCGCTCTCGGTGATCTGTCCCACCTTTGTGTACTATGTTCACCGCAATCTCTTCGGTGAACAATTTCTGCAGTGAGTCCGCCATGCCTCTACAGAACCATCGAAGTCACCCTTGATGATAACACCCAGTTCTTTAAAGTTACCCAGCGCCAGTCGGCGACCGATCTCATCAAGCGTAATGTGTGCTTACGGTACGTATACCCTGCTCGCGTAATATCTGTGCGCGGTGCGTTGCTATCTCTTTAGCTTCTGCTTCGTCTGCATATACTTTGCCTTTTCACCTGCCTGTGGCACTACATTCAAACCCTAACACCTGTTACAGGATCAGAAGGCCGTGCGGTCTTGAGACGTTGTCCCAACTCGTTGAACATCGCTTGATCTTACCATAATACTGTCTCCACTACCATTTCGCCCTGGTGCAGCGTACCGTTCTATATCAGGATGGTAGCCTGGTAACACGTCCTTTATCCAGCGATGCCTCTATCACGCTTCTACAGTAAGCCTGTTGTAATTGGCTTTTTACTTCCAGCAACTCAGCCTCAATGATATTTTTTCCAGCAGCACATCGATATTCAGGGCCCTTCTTGGCAGATATCTCCTGCTCTGGTATTTACCACCCAATCCTCTACCAATATATTCATATTGGCCAAGTTGTTCTTTTATCTTCTCGGGATTCGCACCTTCTTTATCTATTTTGTTGATAGCAGAATATCATCGGCAGGTTTTGCCGCCTGCGCGTGCGATATCGCCTCTTTGGTTTGCGGCATTATAGCGTCATCAGCGGCAATTACGATCACCGCTATGTCCGCCACTTTAGCACCACAGGCACGCATAGCGATAAACGCTTCGTGACCCGGTGTATCAGGAAGGTGATTTTCTTACCGGAGCTGGTTTCTACCCTGTAGGCACCTATGTGCTGGGTAATGCCATAAACACTCACTGCCTACCACATTGGCCCACCAGTATAGTCGAGCAATGATGTTTTACCATGGTCAACGTGACCCATGATGGTAACGATAGGTGCCCTCAGTTCAGGTCTTCAGGATCATCAACTTCTTCCTCCTCGTTATCTGCTTCCTGCTCAGGTTGATGAATTCTACTTATAACCAAATTCATTCGATACCAGCTCTATCACCAGCGCATCCAGCTCTGGTTGATAGATACCATGATACCGGGCTCATACACTTTACTAATGATATCAGCGAAGCTTACATCCAGCAGGCTGGACAATTCGCTTCTGATATGAACTCAGTAACCTGTATTACCTTATCGGTTTCATTGCCTCTTCCGCCGCGCGTTTTCGGCAAGGCCTTCGCTTATTTTGACGATATTTGGCTTTTAGTACCTTTATTACAGCCCGCACCTGCGCCACTTACCAGTTTAGCCTGTGTCTGAGATCTTTTCCTGTATTGCTTTCGTCTATTTCCTGTTGTTGCGGGTTACAGGCGGCCTGTTACGCGCCTGTCGTTGCCACCACGCCTGTCGTTATTACTCACCGCGCCTGTTGTCTCGGTTTGTTGTCGCCTTGCGGACGACCACGGCCCTGAACATCTTTAACGCGCTCAGGCTTCTTCTGCACCGGGATACGCTTCCTGCGTTTTTCTTTACTATCGCCCCTGGTAGATTCTTCTTTGGTAGGCAGTTCTATCTTACCAATGATCTTCGGACCTTCCAGCTTAGGGCTTTCATTTCTATATGCGCCCTTATTTCTTCCGGTGCTTCCGGTGCTTTGGCAGTTGTTCCGTGTTGCTTCTTTGGTTTTCAGTTGCTTTTCTTTCCGGCTTAGGTTCTGCTTTTGGTGCAGCCTCCAGCCGCAGTTTTCTCTTCTTTCTTTTCTGCCGCCTTCGCGCCTTTCTTCGGCCTCGACGACGCATTCTTTTCGTCAGGTCTATTTACCATGGTGTATTAGGACCGCCTATTCTTGAAGTACTTACAGGTTTTCAGGCTCTGCACTCAGGGAAGCGGGAGCTTATCTTTCACTTCTTCTTTCTTTGTGGTGGTGCTGCAGGTTTTTCTTCTGCTACAGGTTCCAGTTTAGGTTCTTCCTTAGCTTTTGGCTCCGGTTTATAAGTTCTTCAACCACGGTTCTTCCCCGGCTTTGGGTTCCCAGCTTTTGGTTCCGGCTTAGGTTCAGCCTTTTTGGTTCAGCTTTTGGTTTTCTCTTCACGCTCTTCGTGCTTGTCACGAATAGTAATATCCAGCTCCTCCTTGGTCTTATCTATGTTATCTAATACAGCGCACCTTTAGGCAAAGGATCTCCTCGCTCTTGCGTTTGGCCAGTTTGTCTTGCGCAAACTCGCGTTGCAAGGCCTCATACATTTGAGGTGTTAACTTAACGTTCGGGTTGCTGGCGTTAATCTCAAACTTCTTCTCAGTAAGAAACTCGATCAACGTTTCCTTACCAATGTTAAACTCTTTTGCCGCGGCCAGTAACCTCGGTGTTTTTTCTGCTGTTGCCATTCGTTATTTACTCAGTATTATATGCTCTTTTTAGCTATTCTTTACTCTAAATCTAATCTACAAACCTAAGCCATTTTAAGGAAAAACCTTAATAATACTACATTTTTGCCCCCTCCCGGGTTACAAAAAACAGTTAGGCTTCTTCGTCTTCTTTAAACTCTGCTTCCAGTATCCTGCGCACTTCTTTCACGGTCTCTTCTTCCAGATCGGTACGACGCACCAGGTCCTCGTCAGACAGTTCCAGTATGCTCAGGGCTGTATCACAACCTACTTTCTTAAATTCATCTATTACCCATCCGTCTATCTCATCTGCAAATTCATCCAGGTCTATATCGTATTCCAGTACTTCATCCGGCATATCGCGGAACACATCTATACTCAACTCTGTCAACTCCTGAGCCAGCTTGATATTTACCCCCTTACGGCCGATAGCCAGCGACACCTGGTCCGGCTCAAGGTAAACATCCACGTGTTTCTTATCGTTATCCACCTCCATACGATTGATGCGGGCAGGTGTTAAGGCACGTTGTATCAGCAGCTGCTGGTTGTTGGTATAGTTAATGATGTCGATATTCTCGTTGCGCAGCTCACGAACGATACCATGTATACGGCTACCCTTCATACCCACACAAGCGCCTACCGGGTCTATCCTGTCGTCATAGCTTTCTACGGCTACTTTCGCGCGCTCGCCCGGCTCACGTACTATCTTCTTGATCACTATCAGGCCATCCATTATCTCAGGCACCTCTATTTCCATCAGTTTCTCCAGGAACGACGGGTGCGTACGGCTCAGGATAATGATCGGGTTGTTATTCCTTGTTTCTACCTTCTTCACCACCGCACGAACAGTTTCGCCCTTCTTGAAGAAATCGGTAGGTATCTGCTCCGACTTAGGCATGATCAGCTCATTACCCTCATCATCCAGCAGTAATATCTCTTTTTTCCATATCTGGTATACCTCGCCGGTGATGATCTCACCGATGCGCTCAGCATATTTTTTCAACAGGTGGTTCTTCTTCAGGTCGCCAATACGAGCTGCCAGCGTTTGCTTGGCGGCCAGTATGGCCCTGCGGCCGAAATCGCGCACGTCCACCTCTTCATACACCTCTTCACCCACACTATAGTCAGGCTCTATCTCCAGTGCCTGCGACAGTTCTATCTGTTTATTGTCGTCCTCTACTTCTCCGTCTTCCACTATCTCCCTGCGGCGGAAGATCTCAAGGTCACCTGTCTGGTCGTTTACGATAACGTCAAAGTTCTCGTCATCTCCGTACTTCTTACGCAGCAACGTTTTAAAAACGTCCTCAAGTACTTTCATCAGGGTTGGCCTGTCAATGCTCTCGGCATCTTTAAACTCCTGAAACGAATCAATCAAATTGATACTAGCCATGATTATAATATTTGCCCCTTATACAAGGGTTTGTCACTAAAGACTGATTTGTACTACTGTTTTTTTAATATCTGAAATAGGTATGTTCACTATAGTTACTTCTTTCTTTTTAGGCACGGGCACTTCCAGCACTATCTCTTCGGCTCCTGCCTGTGTCATCTTACCCTCGCGCTCCGTACCATCCTGCAGGGTCACCAACACCTTGCGGCCGATGTTCTTTTTATACTGCCTTTCCGACACCAGCGGCTCATCTACCCCGGGGCTGGACACCTCCAGCGAAAAATCTCCGTCAGGGAACATCTCCGACTCCTCAATAAGCTTATACAGCTTGCGATTCACCTCTGCACATTTGCTTATCGACATGCCGCCATCCGCATCTATATACAGCTTAATATTATTGGTGGCCTTGTTCTTAATGTTCACAATAAACATATCCGTACCCTCCAGCAAAGGCTCCGTTAATAATATTATTTTCTCTAATTCGTTTGTCATAGGTAAAAAACAAGGGGACCATCTAGTCCCCTTCTAATTAACTTTATCCGATGCAAAAGTAAGTATTTTTCCTATTTGCAGCAAATGCCATATATATTTTATCACTAATTATATTTTCGTTAACGCGGCTGGTTTTCGCAGTTTACGTAACTTTGGAAGATATGTTAATAAGGATCATTCTATACGCTGTTATTATATATCTCGTCATGCGCTTCGTTACCCGTTTCGTAATGCCGGTGTTCCAAGTGACACGCACCGTGCAGAGCAAAATGAGGGAGATGCAGGAGCAGATGGAGAAGATGCAGCACCAGGAAGAGGCCAAAAGCCATGCCCGCCAAAAGCCTATAGAAGGCGACTATATTGATTTCGAGGAAGTTAAGTAAGGTGCTGGTTTCGGGATATTTAAGAATAGATATCTTTCATCTATCCTGATCAAATATCTAATATCATCCATCCACCTTCGGCTTAAAAATATCTTTTTCAATAGTCATACCGGGTTGCAGCCAGATGGTTTGTATGCCCAATTGTTTTGCCCCCTCCACATGTTGCGGACTGTCGTCTATAAATAAGGTATGTTCCGCTTTCAGTCCGTTCTCGTCCAGTATTCTTTGAAATACTTCAACATTGGGCTTGCGCATACCTATGCGGTGCGACAGGTACACTCGGTCGAAAAAAGCACCGATGTTGGGCACGCCGCGCTCCTGTTCAATTATCTTATTAAAAGCCGTTTCATGTATCACATTGGTATTGCTCAGCAACAGCAGGTCGTGATACACCCTTAGCTGTTGCAGTATCTGTAGCCTGCGTAGCGGAAAGTCCAGCAACATTGCATTCCACGCTTGTACAATATCCTGTGCTGATATAGCTACACCCGCAGCCTGCTGCAACACGGCTATGAATTCATCCTCACCAATAGCGCCTACTTCAAAATCATCGAACAGGGCAGACTGCCTGAGCTGCGAATACATTTCAGGAAAATTTGTAATACCCAATGCCACAAAGGCGTCCTCCGTCCTTTTATAATCTATATTCAGCAATACACCACCCAGGTCGAAGATGATATGCCGTACCCCTTTTATCATGCTGCAAAAATAAAGGCTTATTATTTTTTATTTTTCAAGAAAAGCGCAATACATTTGCACTCCCGAAAATTCGGGATTTGGCACACGCCACGGTCCTATAGCTCAGTTGGTTAGAGCACCTGACTCATAATCAGGGGGTCCTAGGTTCAAGTCCTAGTGGGACCACCGAGTAACAACTTGATAAACAAAGCGTTGTGCATTGCATGACGCTTTTTTATTTTCTTCTTTTTAGCTACCCGCACTAAATGCCGCAATGTTCAGGAAAAGGGAGTTCATTTGACCTCAATCTGACTAAGTTCTAAGGTTTCCAACTAAAAACAACCAAGCATATTTCTCTATGTTTTCTGTGCCTAATAATATTCCTGATTATTGAGTTGTTCTTCCATGTTAGATTTACATATAATAGTGAGGACATATTACTACATGTATTAAAAATTGCATTAAACAACTGAGGAAGGCCATATGAGCTTTACTATTTGACACCAGACTTGCGTGTCTTACTGAATAAATTCAACATATTCAATACCATAATGAGGGCTGACAAGTCATATTTGTTTTTTAGGTATTATTCATAAGCTGCTATAGTTTTTCAATTGTATCTGATTTATATAAAAATCACTTTCGTATATCGCTATTTTGATACATATAGTAAAAGACAAAAATATAGTATCTTTATTTATAAACATAACCATTTATGCGTTATAGAATTATAGGAGTTGAGACCAGAATTGAGAATAGGCAACAAATTGTGGTCCTCAAAAATGGGGACATGAGGCAAAATTTTTTTCCACGCAGGTATGAAAATTTACTTCTTAGTCCAAGTGACCTGTTTAAGAGTACTTCACTATCCATTGAGGAGGTTGAGTTGCTAATTGGTTCACATGTCGATATTTCATACTATAATAAGTATGAAAAGATGGGAAATGGGATACTCTGTCCTGAAGAAAAAAGTATGGTTAAAGATTTTTCTATCATAATGAATGAACCAATTAACGTATTGAGGGTTGAGAATTCAAATCGACTACTACCGTTTAAAAAAATTTACTACACAAATAAATACTCTATTGATGGTAAAGAAATGATAAGAATTACACCATTTGACGGTGAAGATGACGAAGTTGAACTTTTTGTTTTTAAATCTGCTTCTGGTTTACAAGAGGATGAATTTGAAATTTTGAGCACATGTACACTGGAACCATCATGGGGTGCATATTACTATCCTACCTACTATCAAAAAGGAGAAAAGATGGCTTGCGGTAAGACTTCCCATACAGGTACTGAAGTAAAATCAATTATCATCAGATATTATGATACCTATGAAAAAATGTTAGCTAATAGTGAATATGCAAACTCCGATGAGGCAATGGAAAGGGAGCGCCGTGAAGCATTCGAGGAATCGGATAGGATATGGGATGAAGCGCATGATAGGTATATGGGTTATAGAAGTTGGGAAGAGGCAGCTTTTTATGAAGCATTTGAAGGTAATATTGATGCATGGAATGAGCATAATCAATAAGACTAAATTATTCGATTATCACAGAACATCTACAAGTAATTATTGCATGCAGAACTCGAATAGTTATATTATGCATTCAACCATTCTACAAAGTACCGATACACAAAAAGGCGAATACTGCGGCCATGACATTATTAACGCTATTATTGATGGTTTTGAAAAAGAATTAGAGTTTAGTTTGCTTGAAATTGTTTTAAAGGATTGCCCTCAATACCCAATAAATCAGAAGAAGGAATTAATTGGAATATTAAGCGCACTGTCTGATAGATATAGCAAAGAGGATATAATAAATACAGAAATCAGTATAGAAGATGATATTGTTTATCATATGGAAACTGAAGATGGTAGGGATATACCAAACCCAGTCCTTGAAGAAATGGGATACAAGCAAATTACATTCCACATATTTTCAGGGTTGAAAATTCCAAGATTAAAACCTTGTGCTGATGTAGGTATTGGAATTGAGTTTTACTATCTAATTGATGACACACAAAACCTAAAAAGCCTAACTTGTAACTATAGACTTGAATATGAATAATTATTACTGATGTAATAAACGAATATTATTTCTTGAGTTAGTCTGGTGACAATAACTATGAATTAAACTGGAAAACTAACTAGAGAAATTAATTGGATTGCAGTTCGTTTTCTTTTATGTTCATAACATTAGCTAATAAAGTCAGTCTATTGATATCTGTACATCTCATGCATTATCAATGTCACATATTAAAGAATTCTTATCGTTAAATTATCCATTTAAACCATAGACTGTTTGAAAATACTCAATTTGAGAGGCAATTTGTTTAATTTTCTGCAAGTTTGATTGAAAGTTATTCCTATAATTATCATATTCATTCAATTGCCTCATGGTTTGATGATATGCTTTGGGATTAAACTTAGAATCGACTGCAATCTCTATAATTGATTTATATAATTTGTCCCTAGGATTTGTATGAACCACAAATATTCCGGGTTTTGAGAAGACATACTCAAATACATTAATGGCAAAACCATTACTTACTCTAAGTAATATCTGACTACTTTGATTTATTTCTTTTAGCAACTCGTCGAAATTGGAATCCAATTGTATGCGATATCGTCTTGTACCACCTTGCATCGGTGCGATTGGTGACTTAAGATATATGACTTTCCTTTTCCCTTCACTCTTTATTGCGAATATATTTCTTGGACTAACCATAAAATCCTCTCCTACATGTTCATTGGTACTATGTATTTCTACATCCCCAGGATTAAATGTTGATTCCATTGCAATTGCACCGTTATTTGCACCAACAAACAAATCCTGAACTCCTTGTAATATTGGAATTGCCATTAGACCTGAAATTTTCCATTTCTGTCGTTCAATAATACTATTTAGATATTCTATTTCTTTAACCTTTGATAGAATTCTATTGGGCTTTTTTAAATTTCCAATAGTATCAGCTTTTTCATAATTGTCAAGCAAATTCGTCAACAAGGCAGTTGCTTTCATGATATTAGGATTATAAGTTATTGACTCAAGATTTGATTCAATAATGCTTTTAAAAGCATTAATTTCTTCAATATTTACTTCTATACAGATTTTTCTATTCTCGTTCATAGCCTAATAGATGAATATTAATTAACACACTACACTATTCCCATTAATAAAATTTAAGCCAGAATATTTTAGTTCCGAAAAACAGCTCCTCGTTCCTAAACCCTTGTTCCTTGTTACTCATACACTGACCTTTGATTTCAAATAATTAAATTATGAAAAAAAGCATTGAAAATTTAGACTTGAATAACGTCAAAATGAAACTGATGGACCCTGAGGAGGGTCAGGGTTGGACTGAAAGCCAGTGTAATATCGCTGAAAAGGAATACAAACGATTCCTGAACCTTGTATTAATATACGTAATGTTCCATCAGATACTTTCTGCATCACATATTGATACTAGAGATATAGTAAGAAAATATTTGGCAAGTTCCTACATCATTATCCTTACTTTGGGATGTTTGGAGTAGATGACCATAAAAACCTGACAGATAGTTTTGTTTACCAAACAATGTGATACAAGAGTTCATAGTCGAAGAATCGATGTAGTATCTAAATTCTTTCGATTATAATAAGTGCCATACATGTAACGGAAAATGTAGTCATACTGTACAGAATTAATATAAGTATTATGAAATTATCGTTTATGGCATTAGCAGCCGTGCCTCTGAACTTAATTAAATCTTGATTATATATAGTTACCTAAGAATGAATAAGTTTTATTTTAACTCATTTCATTATGCACCGAACTACAGAAGGCCAAATGAGCTTGATATTTGGAATACCAGGCTTGCATCATGCTGGATAGATTCACCCTTACGGCCCAATTCCGACTCTGAATTTTCAAGAATTGGTTATTTAGAGTATTAACCATCTGACTTACTAAAATTACTCCCAATCATAATGTGAGCAACAATATCCTCTTTTATAGGGTCACTTAGTTGAATATTTGCGTTGAGTAATACATCCTTCATGTACTCTTCATCAAAATTATCTACAGTCGCATACTCATCATCGGCAGGAAAAAGCTCATTAATGCAAGCTGAATGATATTGAAAGATGAAACTTTCACTTTTATCAATATTATTATATCTACAGTACTCTAAAGCATCAGCTTTAAATTTATATTCGGCAAACTTTAGCAAGTGGTCGTAAGTAAGAGCGGCCTTATATTGTAAATTCTTAAAATTTGCAAGCTCTTCTGTAAGACCGTTAGCAAAATACTCCGCATAAAACTCTTCTTTCCCTGAAACAATTGCTTGTTGAAAATAATCGGCATAGTAAGAAGAAATGATTTCACCCCCATATTCTATGAAGTGCTCAGCGTACTTTTCAGCAAACAGTTCAGTATGACCTTTATCAATTTGTTCTTCCACAGCATCAGCATATGCTCTAACTTCATCCATAGAACAAACATCGATTGTTGTAAGAGTTGCATATGCCTTTGAATAATGTTCACTCTTTCCAGCTTTGATACAATAATTATACGCTTCGGTAAAAACTGGATTTTCTATTGTAGGTTCATAACCGCTATCATAGTGCTTTCTTAGCTCTTCATACGCATCACGCATGGCAATATCTTCGTCTTCTACAGATTCAGAGTATACTTTTGCCCATATTTCAGAGTGTCCATTATCCCAAGATGAAATATAACGCTGCATTACTTCCAAACCAACTTTTAAGTTACTTTTATAATATTCCTCAATTGATTCATTCTCATCAGGTTCATTACTATCATCGTATTTAGTCACCCATTCAACAAAAAATGGGATATACTCTTGAGGTATATCATTATCATTTGCAAACGCCTCTATCTCTAATTTCCTGCTATCTCGCTCTCCCATAATAAGTTGCTTAATTTTTTTCAAGTATAATTAATCGATTCTTATAAATATAGTCCTATTCCAGAAAAATACAGATAATTTATTTTGTCAAAACGAGGTATAAGGTGCAATTGTCTTTAATCCCTAATCTGACGGGACTATATTTCTTTTAACGCTTTTGCTATGTGCCAAATAAGGCGTTCTCTTGAACCAATATCTAAAGCTCTTTGGCCTGAGAGCATGCTTGTAAAGAATATTGAAGTTTGGTTCATAACTCCGTCTTCAATTATTATGTCTGTACCTATTTCGTCTGAAAATTCAATTGAGTATCCAAAGTCTTCGAATTCTGGAACCCTTGTTTCTTTCCTAATAAGCTGACGGGCAAGAGCATTAGAAACTACAATTACTTTAGGATTATAATGTTCAAGCAATCTTTTAGAAAGCTTTAATTGGTCTTTCAAAAATTGCCTGCCAAATATATCCTTGAATAAATCATCAGTAATAATTGATTGTGCCGTTTCTCGAAATACAAAGCAATCTAGATGTGTCCATGTTACATCTCGTCCAAGCTTCTTTGACACTTCTGTCTGAATATTAGCAAATGGCTTTAGGTATGCAGGCTTTAAATTCTTGACAGAATATGTTTTTGAATTATCAATTACTCCGCTATATGATGGGTTTATTCCCATAAAAACAATATCCGGTGTTTCAATTTCATCAAACTGAAATAGATAGTTACGACTTAGTAGTTCTGTAAACTTAAACTCTAATTGATTTGAATATTTATTCCAAATCTTATCATATGCTGCAATTAATTCATCCTTCATGGTGCCAATTTAAAATTTTCGTTTAAGTTGTTTTTCTAAATATATTTTCACTTGCTCCTCTTCAATTATGCCTGCTAATTGTTCCCATAATAAAAAAATAACCGGAGTATCTAATTGTCCAATTAGACTACTTTGTGTTGAATATCTGAACTTTTGTTCTGTTATCAACAAAACCTGCAATGGCGCCAAACCAGTTAACTTAGAATATTCAATTATTCTTGTTTGCACCTGTGTTATATCCTTTTTGAATGTGTAATTATCGTAGTATTTGCATTCTATTGAACAGAATGTTGTGCTACCAGATATTAGCACGTCTGACATTTCTCCATGGTCAAAATCATCTTTGTAGATTTGTTTTGGGTGGAAGTCAAACGTAACATGCACATCTTCGTTAGCCAATTTTACTAATATCTCTCGTCCTACTTGGGCATCTCCAAATACAAAGTTCTCTTTGTTACAGTTGTTTTGGAGCAATTCAAAAAGTTGTGCTTTTCTTTGCTGATAACCAGTAACAAATTCATTTAGCACGTAGCCTCCTAATACCTTGTAGTATAGATTGCGTTCCTTATAAGATTCTATTTCATAGAAATTGTCTAGTTCTGTATTAAAAATCATTTGTTAACTTTTTAAGTTCGTTTAGTATTTGAACCATAGCAAGTGTGTCCAATTTGCAGTATTCGAATAGGTCTTTCGTGGTTTTCTCAATTAAGATTTCATCCGTTTCATTTCTCAGGTTGTAATAAATAGTACTCGCATCTGAGCCATTTGTAATATTCAGGTCTTCATAACTCAACTCAGGGAATATCACTGGTAATACTCTTTTGATTGAATATTTACCATTAAGCGCACTATTTTCATAATACTTTTTCCTGAAGGGAACCATTAGGTCCACAAATCTGTCCTGAATCCCTGTTATTTGCTCTTCAAACTCAGGGAATTCCAATTTAAGCTCATTAAGCCTTGTGTTTTCAAAGGCTTTATTATAAACCACAATAGAGCCATGGCCAGATACAGCATTCAATAATGTCTCTATAAATTCCCTAGTAGGGCTTGCACCAGGCTTACCTATAAATTGGTGATGTTTGAGTGTTTTTTGTCCCTTGCTTTCTATATGTAAGGAGAATTGGAATGGCACTTGCCTGTAGGGCCAATGACCATCATGTTCTGGCACTGCAACCATATAGGTTTCAAAGTCCATATATTGTAGTGGATACACCAATTCTGATAGAAACTCATTAATCCCGCTAACATTAATATTGACTACCTGGTCTATTGGGAAACATTCACTAAAGGGGTCAAGGTCTTTACAGTAGCCTATAAAGTCACAGTCATAAGGATTATTGCAGTGATTACCCATTTCAATTTCAGGTTCTTCATTTGATGCTACAACCCCTTTAAGAACTTCAATCTGTCCCGCAATAGCATCCTGCATAGATAGTACATTATTCAACACCGATTCTATCGTAAAGAGCTGTTTTATATCCAAATCTCCAAACCTGACATACTTATTATTAAGGTGTATCACGCTGATGTCTGCAAGGTCTATCCCACAGTTGGTGATTACATGATATTGAAGGGCCACATCCTGTATAAATATGTCTTTAACCTTCGTACTTGCCTTTACCTCGTATGCATACCATTTACCACCTTCGTTTACAAGTATGTCAATAGCTATCAAGACTCCATCGTACTGAAAAGCCGCCTCATAAATAACCTTTTGTCCCTGCTCTATATATTTAGCGGTGTCTAACACTGATTGCTGAAAATTAAAATGGTCAATAGGACTGGCATCCACACCTCCAGGGAATAAATTTCTTGCTAATTCTCCAACACTGATACCTTGTGAAAATGTAGACGATAAGCCTTCACTTTCTTCATCTCTTGCCTCATATTTATGTTTGTATAGCCAAAGATATTTATGGCATTGACATCCCTTTAAGAAGGTCGATTTAGATAGAATGTGACGAGTCATAGAAATGTGTATAATGAATCAAATAAATATAGTCAATTATGCAATTTGTATCAGGTATTTACACCGGTAAATAATTCAAATTCAACTTCAATAGGAATCAAATCTCCTATTGCATTCCGTATTGCAATTTGATATTCATTGTATGTTGCATAATCATCAATACGGCTCCAGCTACCTTCAATTTCTTCTACACAATATGGCTCTTCTCTGAATGCCTTTTGAATGATATTATCAATTGGAATATGGAAAAATTTGTAGTTGGAAGTAATACCAGGGACATATTCTTCTCCAAATGTCAAAAGGTATTTAAGTGTCATATTAATCCATTTCTGAGATTGACCAGTTTTTAAAATAGTATCACTGCACTTTTCTAATTTTTCACAAATACTTTTATGCCATTTAGTAAATTCTTCTTGGTCAACTATTTGGGTATGTAATAGTATTGAAACCTCTTCCTTAATTATATCTGACAGCTTAATCTTTAGAGTTTCCCACTCACCGAGACCTTGTGGGAGGTTTCTTAGGGTTCTGTTAAAATCTCGATAAGCCCGGCTGATTGCTAAATCAAAATAATTAGTGCCTTTCCCAAAATAAAGCCTAATAAGAAAGTCTTTTATTGTTTTTTCGTCCATGATATTATTCTATACAAGCAAACATTTCAAATGTCAAACCTGTCATTTATATTTGAAGAGCGTTGTTTCCAATTCATTCTTTACTTGTGTAACTAATGATTTAGGCTCAAGTATTTTTATTGTCTCACCATACGATAGCAATTCCATTATGAGGTCCCATGTAATATATACAATAAGACTAATTCTCAATTCTTCATCATTATCAACTAAAATCTTTTGCGACCTGTGTAACGGTAATGACTTAACGTATTTTCCTTGGATGGGATTTAATGAAATTTCTACTTTCTCTGGCTTTGCATCAGTTGGAGCTATAATGCCAAATGCGTGAAAATGCATATTCTTTACATAATCACTTTTAGATGATTTAAATCGTTTTGAAGTAATTGTCAATTCTGTCATCCTATCCAAAGCAAAGGTTTTAACTTCTAAATTTTCATCTTCACCAATGACGTACCACCTATTTTTGAATTCCTTCAAAAGTAGTGGGCGAAGTTCTCGTGTTCTTGAATTGCCATCCCAATACTTCTCATAATCAAACATAACCGCAAACCTATTTTTAATGGCATGAAGTAACCCAAGTATATTTTCTGTACCTGCTCGTTTTTTATCTTCAAAGTGTATATATCCTGAAACATGACCCGCCATATTTAGTGAACTAAATAAATCAAAGGCCTCAATTATCTTCTGAAAACTCATATTTCCTGCAATATCTTCAACTATATGATAGCCTTTATCCTTTGTTGAATATTCAATAATTAAACCAAAAACAGACCTTATTTCTCGAATATCACGCTGCAAAGTTCGCTTTGAAAAGCCTACATATAGCTCCTCATCTTGAACCGACAGAAACTCAAGTTGATTAGATATATAAGCTTCAATCTCTTCATATGAAGAGTATGGCTTTATCCTCAACTTCTTGATGATAAGCATGTACCGTGATATGTAACCTCTTTTAGACAAAATTTAAAATGTATCTAATACAAATTGTTTAAGAATATTTTTTCTTTCCTCTATTTTAGATTTATTCCAAACTAAATCATCCTTAGTCAATTGTTGAATTATTCGTTGTTGAGCCAAATAGTTATAAGAGGCTCTTTTGTCTTTAAAAGGTCTATTGCTTGCTGAACCGTTATGCGGCTTTGACAGCAATAGGAAATTCCCAAGGCTGTTTTTATATTCATTATGAAACTCTTCATCATACTCACAATAACCAGCTTCCACTCCACCAATTTTCGGTTCAGTTTGAGGCGCAATGTGTTCCAATTCTGGTTTTTCAATTTTATCATAACGAGTTAATCGATAACCACCTTTGCCACCAGACTCAAGGTAACATTCATATTTCCACAATAAAAATGTTGCAACATTATGGGAAATGTCTCCATTTAACGCATTTGAAAAGTATAAATTATTCCAATGAGCCCAGTACCATGAATTTTTGTCAACATCCTTCATCCAGTTAATATGATTTATTATCACAGAAACATCTGGGTTTGTATTAGAAAAGCCTTTGTATACTTGATTTAATCTAGAAACTACATCTGCCCTTGTGCCAATAATTCTATGTCGAATTATTAATGACTCAAGACTTCTACATAGCTCACATAAGTCACTCTTAGATAAACCGAATTGATAGCACTTAATAATAAACGGTATTGCAACACCAATTCTACCTAACATGATGATAGAGTGGATATCAATATATTCTTTTTCATCATCATTAAAGAATTCTGTCAAGTATGTAAATACACTCGAAAGTAAAAAGGTGAATTCTTTTATGAATTCTATTGAGCCATCTTTCTCCAATATTTTATCTATTCTTTCAAGAGGATTACCAAAGTCAAGATTATTGAAGAATACTCTTAATGAATAAATCAATACATCATCTTCATTTATTCGATATTCAATCATTGATATCGATTTGTAAATTTCCTCGAATTTATTTTTGATATCTTCTAAAATCCCTTCAGTCTCTTCTCCACCATATAGATGAACATTAAACATAAATTGCGCTTTAATTATTTCAAGATTTGAAGGCTTTTTACCGCGATTGTTCTGAAAAATAAACATTTGAATTGCCTCAGATTCATTGTTAACAACATGAGTTGTACAAGTCGCATTGCGTATGATTGATAAGTAATCTATCAGTACTTCTTCGTCTTTAGCTTCTAAAAATTGGCTGAAGTAGTCATAAGCATCAGCAATTCGCTTACATGAGACTGTTTTTATTCCTACTCTATCTTTCTTTCTTTTATTTAAGACATAATCTTTAAAAAAATCGTTGTCGTAATCAACAGTTCGAAACCAGTACTTTTGTCCTCTAACAATCATATCTTCAAAAATTTGTTGCTCGTCATCAGTAAGAGCTCGTAAGCTTTTTAGCGTAGAAAAAATTGTTGATACGAAAATTACAATAGTAGTAAGGCGCTGTTGACCATCTATAACTGCATATTTTCTGTTTTCTTTATCTTCAAACAGAAAATGCCCGAAATAATAGGGTTGTTTTGTTCGACTCTTTTTATATTCAGTTAAATCTGAAAGAAATATATTGACATGATTACCATTACCTTCGGAGTCAATTTCAGTCTCCCACGAATAGGCTCGTTGATAGGTTGGTACATAAATATTGTTTCCTAAGAAAAGGTCTGAGATTACATTTGATGCTTTCATTATTAGATATTTTTTCTGACTTTAAATTAAACATTTTAATCTCTTGAGAAACCTATACTTCGTCGTTCTCTTGATTGGACAGTATTTGTTTCATGCTGATTGTATATGCAAGCTAGGGGCATTGGATTAGAAATTACTGATTTGAAGCCCAGTTTGTCTGAAAGTACTTGAGATTTTACCTTATCCAGCTCACTAAATTTGTATTCTGCAATCAGTCTACCCTTTCTGGTTAAAGCTTTATCTACCTTAGATATATCAGTATTAAAGGAACATATAACCTGGATATTGAGACAATCGGAGAGTAATCCATCAGAAATGTTCAATAACGCGGATACAGGTGAGTCCCCATTGTATTCTCTGTCAACTATTACCTTTTCAGCATCTTCAATTACAAAAATGGAGTTTGGATTATCTATAAGAATAGAAATCACATCCGGATTGGTAATTGCGGTAGCCATGTTTGGCGGAAGAAATATGACATTCTTTCTCACCTTAGTTAGTAAATACCTGATATATGATGTTTTGCCTGTTCCTGGCTTACCATATAGTAGTACTAATCCTTTATCATTCTTCTTTCGTAACCGTCTAAGTATTGTTTTGTGGATGTCTTTAAAGTCGTCATTATAATGAGTATTAATGTTGACACTTTTACTATTAAGTTTGAGCAACTTAGTGTCTATACCAAACCTTGTATTAACCAGAAGTGAAATAAAAGGGACATTTCTTTTCCTCTTAAACTTGTGTTCACTGATTTGCCCGGCAATCTTTTCAACTATACTAATGTCAGTTTTGCGAAATAGGAACCTTACTATTGACTGTTGTGTATCAAAGTCTACTATCAGGTCGTCATAAAGAAAAAAGAAAATATCATCAAATTCTGGAGGCTCTTTGTCATCAACCTGTATCTTATTAAAATAGACGTTCTTTATTTCAGATTTGTACTCTAACTCAAACCATTCCAAAGCAGATTTACAATCTATAGAAATTGCATTGATAAAATTTGGCACAGTATTAAAGTGGGCTATAAAGAGCAAGCATTCATCAACATAATTCCCTCTACCATCTGCAATAATAGATGCTAAATTGAATTGATTTGAAGGCTTTAAAAGTTCAGCCTCATTATTCTGATATACCTGTAAATTCATTTAATAGCTAATTTGCTACAAAGTAAACTTACAGGTACGCCAAACCGTGTCGCCGCTAAATACTACTTTTCTTCTTCAAGGTTCAACCCTAATTGTTTAGCAGACTCTTTTATTATTTTATACTCCTGACTGTTCTCTGTGATTATTTTTGAAGGCTTTGTTTTACCTGATATTTTGATTTCAATCTGAACATCATTGTGTATTAGTTGCTGAATAAAGCTTGAATATATCTGCGTATAATATTCAAGTGGTATATGTCCAGATACAGTAAGCGACTTTATTATTGTTGTTGTTGAAGTATCAGAATCATTATTTGTACTTGGTGTATTGATATTATTGTTACCTACACCTTGAGTTGATGGAGCTGTTCCTGCTGGAGAAGTATCTCCAGCAGGTTGCTCAACAGGAACTTCTGATTTGTCAATTAGCCAATATGTTTCGTCCTGTACATCAAAGAATGGAACAATTTTTTTGTAATAGAACTCTGTAAAGTTTTTTCCATTTCCCGCAGCCACGCAAAACTCACCTTGATTATTATACCGTTCAAGGCTACTCTGAACTGCATCAATATTTCTAACCATTGGCTTGTCATCATAGCGAATGAAAGCATCGTAAATGTCTTTTACTTTTACAGGGTAGCCAGGAGAAGGTAGCAATCCATTTTTCCTTAGGGTGTTTATACCCACAGAATCTAACATCCATTCCTCATTCTTCAACAAATCAAGCAAGTTGTCGTTTATCTGTCGCTCTATTGTCAATGCAAACTCTTTTGCAACGATTGTCTCAACTCCATTTTTTGCCGAATGCTTTATTAATATGCTGTAAGCAGAAACTAAAGATTGATTTACTTGTTTTGTAGCCTCTTCAATCTTACGTTTAATGTCATCCTTCTGGTCTCTTTCCAATTGATTTCCATAATCAGCATTGATTTTAGTACAGGCCAAATACTCCCTTACATCAGCCTGTAACTTACTATAACCTACTTCTGAACAAACAAGAAACAATAATGTATTTCTGTAAATTCTATCACTATTCCCTCTTTTAAGTGCAAGACTTTCAATTTTAGGCTTTGTGTTTCCGTTTACCGTATCTGGATTCGCATAGTACTTTGGGCTAAGTATGACTAACGTCGGCTTCTGTTGTTCAGCAATATCGTCATCAGGGGCAACTATTGCTCTGCCAAATAATTGAAGGTTATTTGTTTGCTCCCTTAACCTTTTTACAATTTCAGATTCAATATCAATCGGCTTAATATCACCTTTAGTTTGATTAATAAGGATATTAATGTTTGGCTTGGTATGGAACCAATACCTTTTTTGTCCGGTTGTGCTGTAGTATAGGTAGTGTGCTTTGTTTTCAAGTTGGTCTAATGCGGCATTAATACTATTGTGATTAAACCCATTTGGCTTTAGAACTTGTAGTTTAATATCAGCAATACTAACTCCTTTGTTTGCTCCATCACTACCCAAAGTATTCAAAAGTATTACTGCTGATATACCTTGAGTCAGATACCAGTCTCCATATTCTTTAATATCACTGTCTATCTTAAACGCATTTGACGAACTACCTGAAACATCTGCAGTAATTACTGCATCATAGCCGTTCCCTTCCAGTTTCTTAAGTTGGCCACTTAATGCATCCAGGTTGCTAAAATTAATATCAGATGGATGTATCAACAGATTGCTGCCGGGTAAAGATTGCTGTCTTTTCCAAAGGTCACTCACTATAGCAGCTAATAAGCGTAATACTCCCCTGGTTCGTTGGAAATCATGATTACTTGCCCACCTAATTCTGAAAATATCTATCAGTTCAGGATGAAACGGATACGCCTTCGCAATTTTCTTTTTATACTCGACTTTATAGGCTTCAGATGGGAGCTCACCAGTCATGCTATTATAAAGCATTTCATATTCTGCAACAGCAAATTGTATGATAGATTCATCAGCAATATCTTCAAACAATCTTCTTCTTATAACTTCAAATATTTCATCTTTGGTAACAGGTAATGTATCTGCAGCAATTCTGCCTACGCGAGTTTGCAAAACATTTAATACTGTTTGAGCCTCCAATGTAGTACCAATCTCTTGAGGGCTCGCTGGCAAAGTAATCACTGCGACACAGTTATTGGTTTCAGCGATAGCTTGTGTAAGCTCCCCCATAAAACTAATTGTCTGGTCTGCAAGAGTATTGTTACCTACTTTCACTCCTCCCGCCTTCACGCAATAATCCGCTAACTCATCTATAAGTATCAAAGCAGGCTTGCAATGCTCTAATACTTTTTTGAATAACCCTCCAGGAGCAACCTTTTGTTCGTCATTTGCCTTTATAATATCATATGCAGATTTACCTCCTAATTGGTAGGCTAATTCTCCCCAAACTGTATTAATATGGATTCCGTCATCAGTTGTTCTACCAGTAGCTGCATCATTTGTTGTATTAGTAAATACAGCAATATTGGCACTGTCGAATTCAGGCACACCGGTTGCTTTAATAATGTCTGCCGTATCAGCACTATTCTCAGCTTTTTTGCCCATTTTGGCAAGGTGAAAGAGGCTAATCAAAGTGTGTGTTTTACCACCACCGAAGCCTGTTTGTAAGCTGATTACTCTATTCTCTGCATCTTCGTTACCATTCAATCCCTTCACTACTCTTTTAGCAATAGTCTTTAAGCCTTGAGTAACATAGGTTTTAGAAAAGAATAAGGCTGAATTGCTATAAACAGAGTTCCCCCTGTCTAAGGCTACTTCTGCAAGGTTAGCTGCAAACACACTTTCATCTAATCTACCTGAGCGTATATCAAGATGAGGCGACACCACCCTGAACCAAGGCTGTGCTGTAGTAGCACTTACCGTTGATTTTAACTCTTGCTCGTCTTGTGCATTGCGTAGCTTACTCAATTCCTCTTCCAACTCCGTCATGCCAAGTGTTTTGGCAATACTTGTCATGTTTATCCATGCTTTTGTGGCATCATCTTCTTCTACATCTGAGTAGTGTGCAACACTATTACGGACTGTATAAATCTCATCAAACAAGTTAGGAACATTGCCAGCCTTCCTGCCAAAGTCATCTTTCAACAGATTCTTGTGCCTGATGGCAAAGCTTTTAAGATATTGATAGTCTATCAACTTTTCAGGAGACGTACCATTTCGCAAGCCATCGTCCCAATGGCCTTTCTGAACAGGAGATAAAGCATCGGCAAAATCTGCCGGCCAGGAATCATTATATTCTTTGGTCATAACGCCCACTATATAGAAACGTATAGCTTCTATAAACAGGCCTAAACCTTTAGAGAGATTGTCTTTTTGGAATTGAGTAATTGCCATGGTTAAAAGTCCATTTTAGTTTGAGTTGTAGTCTCTGTTTCTATCGTTTTGCTTTCGCGTACCAGATTGTCTTTATCTACCAATAATTGTGTAGCGATGTTCCCATCATCTGAGCCCTTTGTCAATTCTACAATTGAGGATAATACTCGCCACATAGGGCTTTCGGATTCAGGTGCTGCCATAGCGAGGAACTGTAATAAATGGGTTCGTTTGGCCTTGGTTTTTGGGTCGTAAAGATACATAGCTTTATGTGCCTTGTCTATCAATAAGCTATTTCCGGCCTCACCGAGCTTCTTATTTGCATTATTTCTGTCTTTGTAGCCTGCAAGCGTTTGTTTGTTTCCATTTTTAATAAAAATGTTCTGTGTGAAGAGGTCTTGTACGTTAATGCTTAAACCTACTCTGGTAAGTTTAGCCGCATCGTCAAAGTCAGTCTCTGTAAATCCATACAGTTGTAACCAGCCAATATAGAATTTAGTAGGTTCATCTCCCGCAAACCCTTTCAGCAGGGCATTAAATGCACTTTCTTTTGCCATTTCCAGCAGTTCAGCTACAGTCACCTCTGTACCATCAGCTTTTTCTACTTTCTCATATTTACCAAACTCACTTACTGCCTGGCCAAAACAAGCAGTCAGCAAATCAGCACCCCTAAAGCCTAATTTATAGAGCTCTTCGACTTCTTTCGAAACAGTTTCTTCAATAGCATTTTTTACATCCTTATAATCTGCCAAACCTACACTTTGTGATGGAATACATGAGACAGTTACTGACGAAGAAAGAAATGCTTGATTAGCTTTTACACCAGCAGAGCTTCTTTCTGTATCGATTGCCCAACTTCCAGTAATATTCATACGTGCATCTAAAATAGAATTACAAAGCGTCGTCCATGCCTCAGTACTTTGATGGGCAAACATTATACTTACAATATCAGATGTTTGATGTTCAATAGCATCAAATATCTGAGTCAATTTAGTTTCAAAATGTCTTTTGGCTAAATCATCATTATTCTGATGATGATGCTTTAATGCCGTACATTCCTCAGATTTCGGAGTTTTAGGTGTAGCAAAATTTAACGGATACTTATTAGATAGCATTTTTTTAAACCAGATATAAAAGAAATCTGATAGGTCAGCATAAGCAATTGCATCATAATAAGGAGGGTCAGTTATTACTGCTGTAATTTCCTTTGTAGGGAACTGTTCTTTATCACCACTTGATGAATTATTACAGATTGTATATATCGGAGAGAACGATTCATTGTCTATATAACGTAATATCCAAGATAGCTGACTTAAACCTCCTCCACCCATCAACGTAAATGGGTTTGTCTCTGGATAATCAAAAACCATCGGGATTGCTTGTCTTCCAAATGGATGTTCGATTGTTTCAGCAATTGTATTATACAGACCAAAAGACGATAACCTGGTAGCCAATCTATTTACCAAGATTGATAAATATGTAATAATGCTATCAAAATAGTTGTTCTCTAAGTCATTATTCTCTTCACCAATTATTTGAATATTCTTAATCAGAGACTGTAAGGAAATCATCTGTCTTTTATTAAACAGCTGTGAAAATTTATCAATACCCCAACCAGGAGTATTGAAATTTCTTTTATTTCCTACTTCAAGCTTATCAATTGGCAAGTTATCCAAAGGAGAAATTTCTGAAAAACATTGTATCTCAACATTTGTAGGTAATCTATATGCTTTGCCATTGGATGATTCCTCAATGACAGCTAAAATCTTTTCAGAAGTATCCCCATTTCTAAATTGCTCCTTAAGTTGCTTGGATTCCGTTATGCTTCCACAAAGTGGACAAGTTAGAATAGTTCTGTTATTCCATCCTGTTAATGATGAGTAACCATGTTTTATTTCAAATTCAATAGAGTTTTTATTAATTATTGGATTTAAATAAACTTGTTTGCTTTTGTTTTTTACTAAATAAAAGTTTTTCAGTAAAGGCACTTCAGCCTTGCAGCTTGGGTTACTACATGTGCCTACCCTTGCCCAATAATAAGCAATTGGCTTGTTGCCTTTTTCATCAGGAGGGTATAAATGTCCTACCTCCTGCTCCGCCATGGCCAGCAGTTTTTTAGCATAAAATTCTACATCAAAAGAGAGTCTGTTAGGCAAATCTATTACAAGGTCCTCTGCATCTGCATGTTTGCTGTTCTCTTTACACCATCGTACCAGTTCCTCACGCCCATATAACTTTACAAACTCTTCTTTTGTATAGCTAATTGGCTTGCCGTATTTCTGTGGAAACTCTAAGCTGCCTTTTTGAATAATATGTGCTACAGGGTTAATATCGTTACCATAGCTTTTACATCCAAGACGTGCTGCTTCTAAAGGTATAGCCCCTCCACCTGCAAATGGGTCAAAGACTTTTGGCATCTTATCCAAAAATGCATCAATAGCTTGCTGCAGTGCAGCTTCTTTTAGTTGTATATCCTCAGTAGCTATATGCCTGTTCTTAGTTCCGTACAAAGCTGCCTCGGCTTCCTTAATTGCTTTATTGTGTCTGTCAAAGTCCTTTAATAAGGTTAAAGCATCAGCTGTACTTGTCTTGGCATTGTGTGCTACCCATATCAGTTTTCTTGCTTTGCCAATTATGGCTTCATTGTTCTTATTATCCCATTTAATTAGACTGGCATCACTTATCTGGTCTTTAGCAGCAGTGCTTTTGCCTTGTTTTTCATTCGCAATAAATTTATCGCTGAACTTACCTATGAACATCAGCAACCTGTTGCGCAGGTTATCATCTACCTTGTCAATTATTGAGGTATATGGTATGTCATCATAAGGATTGTAAGGGTCTCCCGGGTTTTCCTCTTTCCCTAATAGCAGTTCTACAGCCTCTTTAAAAGCAGCTGGGCAATGCTCATCCAAAGGGTCGGGCACCAGGCTGGCAAAAACAACAGCCCTGCATACAGGCAAAGGTCTGCGTGCCCACCATAGATGTAGTGTTGAAATATGTCCGTGTCTTATAGATTTATCACGTACACTTTCAGCACTCACCTCTTTTACAGGCATGGCTACTTCTATCAGTTTCTTGGGTTGGGACATATTGTTATTTTTAGCCTATTGTTCTACCATAGAAATACCTATTCAGTATTTTCATAATACAAAAAGATAAATCTAGGAAATGTCCAAAGTTATCATTTTGGCACAGGTTTTCTTAAACTATGTGACAGGAACTTTGGCTTTCCATTCAGCCATTGGCAGAAAATATTGTACTCCCTTAGATTTTACCTGGAAATTGAGGCTTTTTGCCGGGTTTTGTATGGTAAATAATTCAGGGGAGGACTTACAATTTATAACAATATATAGCCATGAGCTCTCACCTAACTGAGCCAACCTATTCATTTCATTTTCAGATACCATTACACTACCATCAGCTCCGCTACGTCCTTTTACCTCTATATATCTCTTCATTTCATCAGGATTGATACTTCTTATATCATACCCTTCATTATTGGCCGAAACATCTTCTGGATGCCACCCCTGAGACTCTTCATATTTCATCGCCATTTCCATAGCTATGGCTTCCGCCTCATCATCACGGCTCATACCATAATTTCCTTCATATTCCATCTGAGATAATGGAACTACGAATGCACACCCCAAAACCTCAGGAGCTTTTGGAGAAAGTTGTGTCATAAGGTCTAATTCCTCAAGACGTTGCTTTTTTTTGCTTTTTAGTTCTTGAAGCCGCTCTTCTTTTCTCGCCAGTTTCTCACTCAGCTTACTATCATTCCTTATCCTTCCCTGTAGCTCATTTATATCGGCTATGGTATCAGAAATGACTTGTGTAAATGATGTTTCCAGGTAGCTTCTCCTTCTTAATGCATCCTGAGTTACATGCAGTTCGGTATCCTGCAGTTGTAGCTCTGTCACATTACTGAATGTCCAGTTTATTACTTCATCCTGATTTGTGGAATCAGGTGGTGTTATTTGTTTGGCAAATACTGTCGGAGGATATAAATCAATGAATTTAGCGGGAGAAGTGATTTTAAAGTCACCATCTGCTGTTGTATATATCATCATTAAACGTTCATCAGCAATACTTTCATCACCTTTAGAATGCCTGTTGTCTACAATTTGCGACTTAACGAAATAAGCGAAGTAATCCTGCTTATCATCAGCAGATACCAGAATAGTTCCTTTCAGCATTTCTTCTCTGAACTGGTTTCTCACTACTTTAATCAAACTATCAAATAATGGATTTCCAGGGTTCAAGAAATACAGGTGTTTGAAAGATGAAGCATGATGCTGTTTAAGAAACTCTGTTTTATCAAAGCAGAAATATGTTGTTGGTAACTCGTAAATCTTATTGTAGGTATTGCGTAGATTAAAGTTAATGGCGTCCGGCAAATGAGTTGCCTTAAAGATATGGTCGTTATGCGTGTCTATTTTGCCCCCAAGTTCTTTAAAGGCTTTTTCAAAAAACATCTTTACATATATTGGCTGTAAACGTTTTTCATCACTATCTTCTTTAAGAATTCTTGCGTCACGGTAATCTACTTTGCTATATGTAAGACTGTTCCTCTGATCTTTAATTTTATCAGAGAATTGTTGTTTCAATACCTCTGTATCCTGATTAATGATGTCATTAAAGGAATTATCCTCTCCATTGAAAACAGAGTTGATAATATCACTCATACTAACATTCTGCATTACATCCTGAATTACATCATATACCCTATCATCACCAAGGCTTTCACGTATTATGTCCAACTTGCCAAGCAGCCTTGCCAATACCTGACCTTCCCTGGTGTTGTCTGCAACCATATTAAATACAAGAACATCCTGCTTTTGGCCATACCTGTGAATACGACCCATACGTTGTTCCAGCCTATTTGGGTTCCAAGGAATATCCCAGTTAATCAGTAATCTACAAAACTGCAAATTGATACCTTCACCAGCAGCATCAGTGGCCAATAATATTTGAGTGTCTGTTCCGGCAAACTGCCATTGTGCTTCTCTTCTCTCATCAACACTTTTCCCTCCATGTATAGTTGCTACTTTAAAACCACCACTTTGTGTTAGCCGTTCTTCAAGGTATTTCAGTGTATCCTTATGTTCAGTAAAGATGACAAGCTTTTCACCACCAAATACATTCTGCTCACGTAGTAACTTTTGGAGTTCCTTATATTTCTGCTCTTCCTGATAGCGCTTATATAGAGCGTCCGCCATTTCAAAAAGACGCTTAACTTCTTTTGCCTCGTCTCTAATTTCATTGATACTTTTAGCAGTCGTAAAAAGTTTGAATTTTCGGGGGTCTGAGAGTATATTCTCTAAGGAATCCCTGTCTTCATCTTCCAACTCATCATAGTCTTCAATATCTGCCACATCAAACCCTTCAAGTTTATGTCGTTGAGTCCATAGATTCGGATTTTTAGCCAATTCATCTACTATGCTTTGTAGTGCTTGCCATCTTTTATACAGTGTGTTTCTTATTGCAAAAATTGAACTGACCAACCTCCGTTGCATTACAGTTAATGCCAAAGACACATGTATATTCTTTGTTTCGCTTGCCTCTTCTTTTCTTTTGGTCAGGTATTTGGTCACTTCATCGTAAAGTTCCTTTTCTTCAGCTGTTAATTCATATGTTACTGTACGAGTAAACCTCTTTTTATACAATGGTGCGCCATTCCAGTCCTTCATATCCTCTTTTAGTCTTCGAATAAAGAACTTATTGCTGCTATCATGCTCCATCTCTTTAACACGAGTTGACGCTAATTCTTCAGTAGCAAATATATCTTCATCAAGAAGTTGAAGGAGTTTTTTAAATGTATCTGTACGACCTCGGTGTGGTGTTGCTGTCAGCAAAAGTATGTGTTCACAGAGTTGAGATAGCTTTTGAGCCGCCTCATATCTTCTTGATTTGTATACTTTGTTGCCGTAATCATATGCTGAAAGTTTATGACACTCGTCAAATACAATAATATCCCAATGCGAATTACCTGCAACATTTAGTACATCTTCTTGTGAAATAAAGTCTATTGAGGTTACGACCTTATTTGCTGTTTGAAAAATATTAGGGTCAGATGAAAACAAACTTCTGTTGACCAAAGTAAATGGAAGATTGAATTTTAGGCCCATTTCATCTTCCTGCCATTGTTTAGTCAATCCACCAGGCGTGACAATCAAAACACGTTCAATTAATCCACGCATGATTAACTCTTTAATCAACAAGCCTGTCATAATTGTCTTACCTGCACCTGTATCATCAGCTAATAAGAATCTAATCTTAGGTAACGGAAGTAGAAATTTATATACGGCTTCCACTTGATGTGGCAAAGGGTCAACAATACTACAATTCACCGCAAACAACGGGTCGAATTGATATGCCGTATTAATTCTCTCAGCTTCAGCAAACAATGAAAATTTAACCGGGTCACCAGAGAAATTAAAGTTGCCTTCATCGGCCAAAATTATTAACGTAGAAATCTCACTCTCTCTAATAACTTTAGAATTCGCACGATTAGAGTTTACACCAGTAAAACTAATTGAAATACTATTGCCTAATGGTTGTACCCTTGTTACAACCACCGGTTCGGATGGAATTAAATTTTTTATTATTTGTCCAGGCTGAATTATCATAGTTCAGGTGTTTTTATGTAAAGCATTGCAAAATACGGATTAAACTTAAGGTTAGTTTGTCTAATGTTTTAAGTTCTGATTAGACAGTAAAATGTCAATAAGCATATATATGATAGGATTTTTTATTGCTTCAATACTCGATGAAAGATTGAAAAAGCTAAATAAACATTTTCATTCAAACTTATTACGTAAACCATTGATATTGTGATATATTAGTAGGGTTTTAGGAATATGTTCATATAATTATACAATGAATAAAGTCTTAACAGGCGATGTCTGGGGGCATGTGGCAAAGAAGCTCAAAAAGAAAATTGAAGTATCCGCAGCTATTTCATATGTAACCTCAATCTCCCTTCCACTGAAAAAGGGAGATAATCTTATATGTGATGGTTCGCCCAAAGCAATTTCCAGCGGAGTTACAAGCGCAAAGTCACTAAAGCATTATCAAAACAAGGGGGTTAACATCTATTCAGTAGAAGGACTGCATGCCAAAATGCTTATTACTATGGATTCTTTGGTTATAGGTTCAGCAAACCTGTCCGAAAATAGTAAGAGTTTAGTTGAAGCCTCAATATATACAACAGACAAATCAGCGATAGCCCAGGCACATGCATTTATTAGCCCGTATTTAATAGATACACGGTATGCTCTCGATGACGATAAAATTGAGAAACTGCTACAGATTCCAGTTAAAAAAAGAAAATATAGCCCAAACGGGAAACCCAAATATAGAAATAGAGAATTTGGTGGCGATGCTTGGATAATTACTACGCGACAACTTAAGGATAACAAGTACAATGAAGAAATTGAACAAAACGAAATTGAAATTGCAACTGAAAAGAAAACAGTAATTGACTCTATAAGCACTATAAGATGGCCTTTAAAGTCAGTGTTTGCGAAAGGTGCAAAACTGGGTGATATTATTATTCAAAAATTTAATGAGAAGCGGAATACCTATGTATACTCTCCATCAGTCATAGTTAGAATTACAAAAAAGAGTGATTGTGTTCTTTATTATTTACAATATGTAAAGAAATGTGATTACATCAGCTGGACGGAATTCGAGAGAAAACTTGACAAAAATATATTTAGTCGACCAATAGTAAAAAATTCTAATAGACGTTTGAATACTGATGAGTATAGGCATATTGAACAAATACTAAATTAATTTAAATGAACTTAGATATATCTGAAAATTCATGGGAAATGTTTTGCTCTATTCTTCAAAAAGCAAAGATAGCTGGAACAATTTGGCATTCACCTAAACAACAAAAGCCCTATAGAGTCTTTGATGTACTTCCTCATAAGATAATTATCCAAAGAGAGGATGGTGAGAACTCTGAACTTGGTAAACGTGGTTATCTCTATTTCCTGAATCACTTTAATAATAACAATGGCATTTATAATCGGAAAGATTATAATGGCCATGTAGCAAAGATGTCTGCAATAGTATATTTCCATCCTTTACTTCAGTGGATAGAAAATAACGATTTTATTAAAGTTAATGCTGCTGCAACAAAAGGCTTCTTTAAATATCAAGATTATGGGAATCCACCCAATGATGACATTGAGGAGTTACAGATTTTTGCCCGAAAAGTAAGGAGAGGTCAGCCTGCATTCAAAAATGCACTCTTAAAAAACTACAGCAATAAATGTTGTATAACAGGATGTGAGATACTGGAGGTGTTAGATGCTTGTCATATTGAACCACATTCACAAAGTGGGATAAACCAAGTAGATAATGGATTGCTACTTCGCACAGATATACATTCACTATTTGATGCAAATTTATTATTTATTAGTCCAAAAGACTATAGCATTCACTTAGATAAATCATTAAGAAATTCAGAGTACAAAAATCTTCATGGTAAGATAATAAAAGGCAAAACTCTACCTAAGAAAGAATACCTTATTGCAAGATGGGAACATAAGAAGTGGTAACTAATGCTCACTTGGAAGTAATACGACATTCCCTTCAACCCAAACTGTAGCTCTATCAGCTTCAATCATGATAAAAGGTATCGCTTGGCTTTTTAACACCCTGTCATTGCCGTCAGTACATACAACTTTTCCTGAACCATCTTCGTTCTTCCTTAAAGTCCAAACTTGGAAATCTTCACCGTTAAGTTCTGGTTGGTAGGAGCAGACAATATCAATGAACCAGAAACACTCAAACTTTTCACAGAGAGCTTTACTTCCATCTGTCAATAACATTCCTAATAAATACCTGTAATAACTTCCTGTACATGTGTACTCCTTCAATTGGTCATTCGCATTCATAATGAGATTCTTTTAAGCGAGTGTAGAAGAAGTTTTGAATAAATGGAATAGTTACTTCGCTAACGTTTCGCAAATTCGCCGGGCTTTCCTCCTTTTATCCTTGAATTGCCATAGAAACGCTAAAGAATCGCAAACGTTTCCTTTTCCCTGCCCCGTTTCCATTGTTTCCCTATATACTCGCTTAAAAAAACATTCATTATGGCAAAGACAAATCAAAAGCTGTTGACTTTCTTAGAGCAGAACCCAAAATCAA